>JBATNB010000352.1:0-1681 GCA_049290135.1 Rhizobiaceae bacterium | reverse complement strand
GGCCAGCACCTTCTGCCCGGTCGGCTGCACGATCAGCCCGGAGCCGATCGGGCGCGGCTCAGCGAACCGTTCGAACAAGGTCACGCGGTGGCCGTCGCGCCGCAGGAACAGCGCGGTGGCCAACCCGGCAGGCCCGGCGCCGGCGATTGCGATGTCCATCGGCAGCATGCGGTATCCTCTCGCATTCAACGAAAGTCGGAAATCAACAGGCCCGACCGGCTTTGGCAAGCCCGCATCGGCGCCGCCGGCTTGACGCGCGCGGTGCGAATGGGAATGAAGGCCGCATGGGCGGCATCGGTTTCGGGCTGGAACGGACAGGATTCATGGCCTTGCGCCATCCGGTCGCGGCCCTGCTTTTCCTGTTGATGGGTTCGCTTGTCGCCGCCTGGGGCCTCCTGAACCTGCGGTTCGACGACGACGTGATGCGCGCCTTCCGCTCCGATTCGCAAACCTACCGCGCCTTCGCCGCGATCGAGTCTGAGCGCGGCGCGCTCAACAGCATCATTGTCACCGCTACCGCGCCCGATGCGCTTGATGCCGATGACCTCAAGGCGCTGCGCGAGCTTCACTACGATCTGGAGTTCGTCGACAGTGTCGACGCGGTGCTGTCGCTGTTTTCCCTGCGCCATCGCGGCGAAGGGCTGGAACCGGGCGAGCCGGTGGTGCCGGACGAATTCGGTGAGGCCGATATCGCGGCGATCCTGGAGACCGCGCGTGCCGACCGCATGACCCCCGGCCGCGTCGTCTCCGACGATGGACGGGCGCTGATGTTCCTCATCGTCGACGATGGCGCCAGCACGGCGCGCGAATCCCGCCGGGCGCTGCTTGGCGCCATCGCGGACACCGCATCGTCCCGCGCCACGGCGCGGCTGCGCGTCGATGTGCTCGGCCATGACGCCATCCGTTTCGAGATCGCCGACGCCATCAAGCGCGACCTGTTGCTGTTCACCACCGGCGGCGGCTTCATTTCCATGGTGCTGGCGCTGTTCTGGTTCCGCTCGCTCAGGCTCACGCTGCTGGCCGTGGCGCCCCCGGTGATCGCCGTGCTCTGGGTGCTCGGCTTTTCCTCCCTTGCCGGCATCCCCCTGTCGGTCACTACCGATGTGGTGCCGGTGCTGCTGATCGTCGTGGCGTTCACCGATTCCATGCATCTCGTTCACGCCCTGCGCGTCGAACCGATCGGTCCCGGCGACCGCGTCGCCGATGCGCTGCGCCGCGTCATCCTGCGCGTCGGGCCGGCCTGCGTCCTGACCTCGCTGACCACGGCCCTGGCCATGCTGTCGCTGGCGTTGACACGCTACGGCGCGCTCACCGACGTGGCGCTCATGGGCGGCGGCGGCGTGCTTGTCGCCTTCTTCGCCGTCATCATGGCGTTTCCCGCCTTCGGTATGTTGCTGGTGCGCGAAAGCGATCTCGGCCGCCATTCCGACGACGCCGTGCTCGGCAGGGACTTTGCGAAGGCGGTCGCCCGCATCTTCCCCGCCCGGCCGCGCCTGATCGTTGCCCTCGCCGTCTTGGTGCTGGTGGCCGGCGCCGTCGGGCATCTGACCAACCGGCCGGATTTCAACACCTACGAGAACGTGCCGGAAAACTCCGGAACGCTTGCCGCCTCGGTCGAGGCGGAGACGCGCTTCGGCGGCCTGTTCACCCTGTGGGCGCCGGTGACCGGGCAGCCCGGCGC
>JBATNB010000351.1:0-4677 GCA_049290135.1 Rhizobiaceae bacterium | reverse complement strand
GCTCAGCACTGTCAGGCCGCCGGTCGGCGCCATCGGCGCGGGAGCTGCGCGGCCATGATGGTCCTGGCGGACCGATTCGAACACCGCGTCGATCGCCTCGGAACGCCGCGCCGCGCCGCCCTCGCGCGCCGGAGCGGCAAGGATTTCGCCGTTCACCGGCCGTGACAACGGCTCATCGGCCATGACGTGCCCTTTTTTCGTCTTCCTTCCCGGGGTAAACGCATTTGGTTAACGATGTTTTGCCGCGACGGTCCCGCTGGCGCGGGCCTGCCGTAGGCTGTAACGCGTCGCACGGAACCCCGACCCCTACAAGCGCGGAGAGGCGCCAGTTGATTCGTTTCGAGAATGTCGGTTTGCGATACGGCCTCGGGCCGGAAGTGCTGCGCGACGTGTCGCTGCACATCGCACCGCGTTCGTTCCAGTTTCTCACCGGGCCCTCCGGCGCCGGCAAGACGACGCTGCTGCGCCTGCTCTTCCTGTCGCTGAAGCCGACGCGCGGTCTCGTCACGGTGTTCGGCAAGGATCGCGCCCTGGTCAGCCGGGCCGAACTGCCCGCGCTGCGCCGCCGCATCGGCGTCGTGTTCCAGGATTTCCGCCTGCTCGACCACATGACGACCTACGAGAATGTCGCGCTGCCGCTGCGCGTCCGGGGGCGGGAGGAAGCCAGCTACCGCGCCGATGTGCTCGATCTCCTGCGCTGGGTCGGGCTTGGCGACCGCTCCAACGCCTATCCGCCGCTGCTGTCGGGCGGGGAAAAGCAGCGCGCCGCGATTGCCCGCGCTATCATAGAGCAGCCCGCCATGCTCCTGGCCGACGAACCGACCGGCAATGTCGATCCGCCGCTGGCCACCCGCCTGCTCAAATTGTTCCGTGAACTCAACCGGCTCGGCACGTCGGTGGTGATCGCGACCCATGACCTGACCCTCATGGACCAGGTCGACGCCCGCCGCATGGTCCTGTCCGAAGGGCGGCTCGAAATCTATGACTGATCGCCGGGAAGCCCGAATTCCTCCGGTTCGTCCGCTGGCCGAGACCGCCCGCCCGCTCGGTCCGATCGTGCCGCGCGACAATGTCGCCGGGCGCGCGCTTGCCTTCGTCATCGCCATCATGACGTTTCTGGCATGCGTCACGCTCGGCGCGGTGTCGATGGTGTCGACGACGGCGGCGACGTGGCAGGGGCAGATTTCGCGCGAGGCGACAATCCAGATCCGTCCCGCCGAAGGGCTCGACATGGAGGCCGCGCTGCAGCGCGCGCGCGACATCGCCCTCGGCTTTTCCGGCGTCACCAATGCGCGCATCGTCGATCTCGAGGGATCGGCGAAACTGCTTGAGCCCTGGCTCGGCGTCGGGCTTGACCTGGCGAGCCTGCCGGTGCCGCGCCTGGTCGTCGTGACCATCGACGAGACCGCCCCGCCCGATTTCGTGCTCCTGGCCAGGACGCTCAAGGACGAGATCCCGCAATCCTCGCTCGATGATCATCGCGCCTGGGTCGACCGGCTGTCGGCCATGGCGCGGACCACCATCGTGATCGGCGCGGCGATTCTGGCGCTGATGGTCGCCGCTACCATCACGACGGTTGTCTTCGCCACACGCGGCGCCATGGCGGGCGCCACCCAGATCATGGAAGTGCTGCATTTCGTCGGCGCCGAATCGCGCTTTATTGCCGGGGAGTTCCGCCGTCATTTCCTTCAGGTGGGGTTGCGCGGGGCGGCGGCCGGCGGATTGGTCGCGCTGGTCGTGTTCCTCGCCGTCGGCTGGTGGGCGAACGCCAACCGGGCAACGCCGGAGGCCGAACAGGCCATCGCCCTCTTCGGCGCCTTCGCCGTCGGCTGGGCGTTCGTTGCCGAAGTCGCCGTCGCCGTCCTGCTCGTCGGGGCGCTGACGGCGTTGACGTCGCATGTCACGGTCGTGCGCCAGCTCGACCGCATCGATCTGTCGTAGTGCCTTGTGCCGAGACGACTGGCGAATGTCGTATTTCGCCGCTAGCGTGAGCACATGATGATGGACAGCAATGTCGCCATGACGTCCCTCCCGCGCCGGCTGGCGCGCGTGGGCGTGCGCCTGGTGTCCTTCGCGCTGTTCGCCGCGCTCGCGTTCGGCGCCGGGTTCGCGCTGTTCGGCATTCATGTGGGCGGCATGCGGATGCCGGCATCGGTCGAGCCCGCCGACGGCATCATCGCCCTGACGGGGGGAAGCCAGCGCCTGTCGGCGGCGGTGACGCTGCTGAAGACCGGCAAGGGCCGGCGCCTGCTCATTTCCGGCGTCAACCCGGTGACCGATCGCAGCGACCTGCAACGGGCGACCGGCGGCGATCCGGCGCTGTTTGCCTGCTGCATCGACATCGACTACGCCGCGCTCGACACGATCGGCAATGCCGAGGAAAGCGCCAAGTGGCTGCGTGACCGCGGCTATGCCAGCGCCATCGTCGTGACCTCCAACTACCACATTCCGCGCAGCCTGATGGAAATCCGACGGGTCGCGGAACATTCGCGCGTCATCCCCTATCCGGTAGTCAACACGGAATTCGGCCGCTTCGGCTGGATGGCAAGGCCGGACATCGCGCGCGTCCTGTTCATCGAATATGTCAAATTCGCCGGCGCCACCGTCCGCAACCTGATCGCTGGCGCGCCGGTGCTGGAAAGCCGGGCGTCGATGACGAACCCGAACTGAGCGGCGTTGGCCTTTGCCATGGGCTGGTGTATCCACACCGCTTCTGGCAGGACTTCACCCCCATGCTCGCGCTCCGCTCCCTGGCCTACAATGTCGTCTTCTACATCACGATCATATTCCAGATGCTGTTCTGGACGCCGCTCTACTTCGTCTCGCCCCGGCGCATCGCCTGGTTCGTGCCGGACTTCTGGGCCAACACCAACATCTGGCTGCTGGAAAAGATCGTCGGCGTGAAGACCGTGGTGGAGGGGGCCGAGCATCTGCCGGCGCAATCCTACATCCTCGCCCCGAAACACCAGTCCTTCGTCGATGTCATGACGCTGTTTCCGCTGATGCGCGATCCGGTGTTCATCCTGAAGCGCGAACTGATGCTCATTCCGCTGTTCGGCTGGTATGTCGCCAAGATGGACATGATCCCGGTGCGTCGCGGCGACCGCGCCAGGGCCCTGCGCGGCGTCGTGGAGGAATCCGGCCGCCGCATCGCCGAAGGCCGCGAGATCATCATCTACCCCGAGGGGACGCGCCGCCCGCCCGGCGCGCCGCCGGCCTACAAATACGGCATTGTCGAGCTCTACGCCCGGCTCGGCCTTCCCGTCGTTCCGGTTGCCCACAATGCCGGGCTGTTCTGGCCGCGCCGCAAGTTCATGCGCCATCCCGGAAGGCTGGTGTTCCGCATCCTCCCCGCCATTCCCGCCGGCCTGCCGAAGGACGAGTTCCAGGCGCGCCTGATCGAGGCCATCGAGACCGGCTGCGACCGGCTGCTCCTCGATCTCGCCGATGATCCGGTGCATCCGCCCTTCCCGCCGCAGGTCGCAGGGAAGCTCGCCGCGCTCAGGGCCGGCCAGGCCTCGACCTGACAAGCGCGGCGACATGCTCGAGCCAGTGGTCGCGGATGCCGAGGTCCGTCAGATGGCCCACCGTGTTGAAGACATAGTCGGGATTGCGCCCGGAAATGCCGGCGGCGTCGCTGACGGTCGCGGCCGCGTCGGCCGGGGTGATCGCTCCGGCATACTGCACATGGCCGCGATCGACCACATAGCTTACCGCCTCGATCCGGCGTCCGTCGTCGAGCCGCGCCGGCAGCAGGCGTTCCACATAGACATTCGTCACCAGTTCGCGGTCGCGCAGATAGGCCAGCACCGGCTCGCGCGCATCGCGCTCGACGCGAAACGCAATGCCGATGCACGACCCTCCCCGGTCGAGCCCGAGCACCAGCCCCGGCCGTTCCGGCGTTCCGCGATGCACATGCGAGCGGACGCACAGGGCGCGGCGATAGCCGTGGATCCGCGCGCGCGCCGTCTCGGCCGCGTCGAATCCCGGCCGCCACATCAGCGAGCCATAGCCAAACACCCACAAATCGCCCATGTCTGGCGGTTCCGCGCTCCTGTTCCGAACCCGGCGGCTGTAATGAAGGAAATCCCATGACGTCAAGCGGCGAAAGCAGACGCGGGAGGAGCCGCCTGATCGGCTGGATCGCCGTTCTTGGCGCGGCATTCGCCGTCTGGGTCCTGTTGTGGAAAGGCGCCGCGATGCGCCTCGACGATGTTGTCGACCGCATGATCGCCCGGGTGGAGGCGCGTGGCGGGCGCGCGGCCTGCGACGGTCGAGCCATCGGCGGGTTCCCGTTCACGCTGTCGCTTTCCTGCGCCTCGCTCAACTATGCGCGCGAGCTGGACGGGGTGGCGTTGCGGACCGGCGCGGTTTCCGGCGGCTGGCAACCATTGGCCCCGCTGTCGGCGCGGATCGGCGTCGACGGTCCCTCGCGGCTGGAACTCCCCGGCCTGAAGCCGGTGGAACTGACATGGGATCGGCTTGCCGTGGCGCTGCGCCTGTGGATTCCGCGCCCGTCGCGGATCGCCCTGGCGGCCGCGCACACCCGGGGGGTGCTTCCCGACGAGGGCGGCGCACCCGCCTTCAGCCTCGACGCGCTCGAGACTTCCGCCGAGGCGACCGGCGACGATCTGGCGCTCATGCTGTCGGCGCGCGGCCTGCGCATCGACCCGGGCG
>JBATNB010000350.1:0-1940 GCA_049290135.1 Rhizobiaceae bacterium | reverse complement strand
CCGGTACGCTGGCCGGCGGCGGGTTGTTCCTGGCGCTGGTGTGGCTGTTTGCGCAGGCGGCGGGAACCATCGGCGCGCTGTGACGGCGGACCTTCCCGCCGACCGCGCGCCGCGCCAATTCCGCTGTTGCCGACAAACCCATGCCCGTCCCTTTGCTGGCGGGCCCTGGTCCCGCGTCGGGACGGCTGCGTTCAGGCGCGCAGGATCCCGAAAATCTCGTCCTTCAGCCGCAGGCGCAATTTGCGCATGTCCTCCAGATGGAAGTCGTCCGTCGGCTGCACTTCCTGTTCGGCCAGGACGATCTGCTTGTTGATCTCCTGGTATTCGTTGGCGAGCCGGTGGAAATGCGCGTCCGTTTCCTTCAGCACGCCGATCCGCCCGGCATATTCCGGGAACTCCTCGTTCAGTTCGTGCGGGAAGTAGGTCATTGCCCTGATCTCCTGAGTGAATGACCAAACGTCGCGCGGCGCTGCCGGTTCCTCCTTGATGCGTGTCAAATGGCGATCAGTCCGCGCACGACAGGGACGAGCGCCCGGCCGATGGCGGCGGTGTTTTCCGCATCGAGATGCACGCCGTCGAGCGGAGTCGCCTGCGCGACCGTTCCCGCATCGAAGGCGGCGCATCCAAGCTCATCGGCCAGCCCGGCGTAGTGGGCGGCGAGCTTGGCCGATTCGCCCGGGGCGTTCTCGAACGTGGCGGCGAAGTCGGCATTGTCGGTCCCGACGCAGGGCGGCGGCGCGACGAGCAGCACCCGCGGCACCGCGTAGGAGAAGCCGTAGTCGTGGTTGCGCACCAGCGAGACCAGCCGCGCCATGCCGGATTTCGCCGCGATCGCCGAACCGCAGATCGCCGGCTTCATGTCGTTGGCGCCGAGCATGATGATGACGAGATCGAGCGGCTTGTGCGTTTCAAGCAGCGTCGGCAGCATGCGCGCGCCGTTGCGGTCGGCATCGGCGAGCCAGTCGTCGAAGGCGGTGGTGCGGCCGTTCAACCCCTCGGCGATCACGCGCGCCGCGCCGCCGAGCCCGGCCTCCAGCACCGACGGCCAGCGCACCTGGAACGGATGACGGCCGAGGGTCGCGGCGTCATAGCCCCACGTGAGGGAATCGCCGTAGGCGAGGATGGTTTTCACACCAGCATCCCCACCGGGTTCTCGATGTAGCGCCTGAAGGCGGCGAGAAGCTCCGCGCCGAGCGCGCCGTCGACGGCGCGGTGGTCGGTCGACAGCGTCACCGTCATCAGCGTGGCGATGGTCACGGCGCCGTTCTTCACCACCGCCCGCTGCTCGCCGGCGCCGACGGCCAGGATCGTGGCGTGCGGCGGGTTGATGACGGCGGCGAACTCGCGCACGCCCATCATGCCGAGGTTGGAGACCGCCGACGAGCCGCCCTGATACTCCTCCGGCTTCAGCTTGCGCACCTTGGCGCGGGCGGCCATGTCCTTCATCTCGTTGGAGATCTGCGACAGTGTCTTCAGATCCGCCTGGCGCACGACCGGCGTTATGAGGCCGCCGGGGATGGACACGGCGACGCCGACATCGGCATGCCGGTGCTTCACCATGGCGGATTCGGTCCAGGAGACGTTGGCATCCGGCACATCGCGCAGCGCCAGCGCCAGCGCCTTGATGACAAGATCGTTGACCGAGACCTTGAAGGCGGGAACCTCGCCCTTGTCGGTTTTCGTCACCGGCGCGGCGCCGTTGATCTGGGTGCGAAGCGCCAGCAGGGCGTCGAGTTCGCAATCCACCGTCAGGTAGAAATGCGGGATGGTCGACTTCGCCTCGACCAGGCGGCGGGCGATGACCTTGCGCATGTTGTCGTGCGGGACAAGCTCGTAGGCGCCCTCGGCGAACAGCTTGAGGATCGCGTCGTCCGCCATCGGCTGGACCGGCGGGCGGGCGCCCTGTGGCGACGGCGCCGGCGCGACGCCCGATGCGCGGG
>JBATNB010000349.1:0-1655 GCA_049290135.1 Rhizobiaceae bacterium | reverse complement strand
GCGCCAGGCGGGGGGCCGCCGGTTTCGCGGCGGGCCGCGAAACGCGTGGCACGGCCTTCGCACTTGTCGCCGGGCGGGCTTTCGGCGCGGCGGGTTTCGCCTTTTCCTTCACCTTCGGCGCGGGCTTGATGTCGATGGTGAACTTCGGCCGCTTGCCGCCCTCCGTGGCGCCGGACCCGGGGCAGGGAAGGCCGGGCAGGCAGGCGATTTGCGCCATGGCCGGCGCAGCCGCCAGCATCATGGGCACCAGAAGAACGAGCACTCGCCAGACGGCCATGGTCCTAGAGGCTCTTGAGATATTCGACGAGGTCACTGCGCGCATCGGCACCCAGCGCCGTTCCATAGTCGTGGCCACCGTTGAAATTGCCGAGGATCGGCTGTCCGGCGTCGTCGTGGGTGCGCAGGATCGAGGCGCGCGGATCGCCGGCGCGATCGAGCAGCCCGGCCTTGGCCACATCATAGGCGCCATCGAGGTAGCCGAAGCTGCGCGGGCGTTGCGCCGGCGGCAGAAGGAGATCGGCAAGGGTGGGGACGCTGCCATTGTGGAGGTATGGCGCGGTGGCCCAGATGCCGTTGAGCGGGCGTGCCTTGTAAGCCGGCAGGGGAACGTTCGGGTCGCGCATGTTGGCGCGCACCGTTTCATCGGCGCAATGCCCGAGAAACTGGTCGATGGCGTCGCCCGGACTGGCCGGATCGTAGGACGCTCCCTCATAACCCTTGTCCGGCGCGCGCGTGACCAGCGACAGGATCATGCTGCCCGCCGCGGCGATCTGGTCCTCGACATAGGCCTTGAGCAGTTCGGAGCGCCGGTTGGTCATGTCGAGCAGCATCAGCGTGGTCAGCAACTCGGTCGTCATGGCGTAGGTGCCGTAGGTGACCGGCTGATCCGGCGCCTCGATGGTGATCCGCTTCTCCTTGCCGTCGAGCAGGCCGGTCGGGGCGATATGCTGGGCGGCATTGCACGCCATCAGCGGGTCGGTGCCGATCAGGCCGGGGGTGCGCGGGGCATTGGCAAGCTGCATCGCGCTCATGGTGGAGACATCGACGAGCGGCTGGAGGAGGACGAACGGGCCGGCGACCGCGTCGGTGTCCCTCGCCTTCAGCGGAAACGGGGTCTGCAGGTCCGATGCGTCGGCGATGCCGTGACAGGACAGGCAATGCTCGCGATAGAGTGCGGCGCCGCGACCGATGCGGTCGCCATCCAGCGGCCCGAAAGCGGCCGGCCATCGTGGCGAACGCAGCCGGGCGAGGATCTGTTCGAGCTCCAGCAGATTGGCGATGTTGGCCGAAGTCCGGAGCGAATTGCCGTCCGGCGCGAGCCGCGCCGAAGCGAAGACGCCGAAGACCTCGGTCCAGTTGCGGATGAGCGCGCCGAGCCTGGTGACCGCGAACGGCCCGTAGTCGTCGCCATTGGCGACGATGCCATTGTGCTGGAGGCGCTCCTGCTGGTTGGTGTTCCAGATGAACGGAAAGCTGACCGGCGCGTTGCTGGGCGGCAGTGCAACCTTGCCCGCGGGATCGGCGACCGCGGCCGTGGTGGCGAGAATCACTCCAACGGCGTCGGCGCGACCATGGCCCCAGCGCTCCACTCCGTCGTAGGTCGCCTGGATGCGCTGTCGAAAGGCGAGCCAGTCGTCCAGCTCGCCCGCCGGGAC
>JBATNB010000348.1:0-1684 GCA_049290135.1 Rhizobiaceae bacterium | reverse complement strand
GTCTCTTACCGTATCTTTAGGAGCCAATCTATAACATTAACCTTTCGTATACCTTCAACCGTCACATCACCAGGATCTGTGGTAATGAGGTATTTGGGAAAGTTATCGCTGATAGATTCAAGCGGTTTTAGCTCTCTACTTAAAGTACTTGTACTCGACGCCGTCCATGCGACTTGGTAGTACTCTCGTTCGCCCGCAGGGTTTTGCACGACAAAATCTACTTCTTGATCGTCGTGCTTACCTACCCATATATCACCAATATTCCTGCGTCTTAGCTCAAGATATATGATGTTTTCTAGTCTATGCCCCAGGTCTGCGTCTGATCTTCCGCTTACTAGTGCACGCCTAAAACCTAGGTCGGTTGAGTAATACTTATCCTGAGTTTTTAGCAGTTTTCTTCCTTTTATGTCATATCTATCGACTCTGTACAAAAAGAAGCTCTCTGTTAGATAGGTTAGGTACTTTTCAATAGTCTTGTGAGATATGGCAGTGCCACTGCTTGGCTGATCGGCATTTAAGGCCGTCGCAATACTGTTGGAGGATACGAAATTGCCGACATTATCTAACGCAAATCGCGTAACGCGATTGAAATTTTCCATATCGCGTATTTCATATCTGTTTTTGATATCTTTGTTAACAACCGTATTAAATATATCCAGCAAATAATTATTCACCAAGTTTGGCGCATCTATAGCTAGCGATGCGGCTTCGGGCATGCTACTCGCCTGAATGTAGCTATCAAACAAATCTCGATTTCCAACATTGGGGTAGAGCTCTTTATACTCGACAAGCGACAGCGGCAGCATGTTAACAGATATGTACCGACCCGAAAGAAGCGTTGCCAGTTCTCCTGATAACAAAAACGCATTGCTACCCGTTACATACAGATCAACATTTTTTTTGATAAATAAACCGTCCACAAGCCGCTCGAACGACGGTATAGTTTGAACCTCGTCTAAAAACACGTAGTTCATACTATTTTCGCCAAGCCGCTCGGATATTTCGTCATAGAGCGCACCCCAGTCCAGCCGATTCCTATGGGACGGGTCCTCAAAGTTATACGAGATAATTTGCTCTTTGGGCACTCCACTTTCGCTTAGCTCTTCTTGAAACAGCTGCAATAGCGTAGATTTACCAACCCTACGTAATCCAGTGATAACCTTGATAAGGTTTTTATCGCGCAGCTGGCGCAAGGTTGCTAGGTATTCTTCACGACGTATAAGCATAATACTATTGTATTACCAAAACCTACAGAATACAACAAGTTTTGGTAATAGTTAGGTATCACGACGCCGTTGACATAGTGGCAAAAGTTGTCAATAGCAGGTTAGTTGAGTCACGCATTAAACGCTAGTTAGGGTTATAATAAGACTAATGACAGACAAAACTCCCCTATATATCGGCCGAAAACTGCAATCGATACGCCAAGATAAGCGACTGACTCAAGCCGAAGTTGCTAAACGGGCCGGTACAAACACGAATTATTACGCAAAACTTGAGCGTGGCGTTGCTGTACCGTCACTTAAATTGCTCGAAAAGGTCATTAAAGCTCTCGGGATTAAATCTTCCGATGTGCTGCCGTTCTAATTGTCTTTATTATTTAGCGACCGATTGTAGCGATTGACGAAATCTTCGAAATTAAGCGTTGATGCATCTGCCATTGTATTGGCGGCAACTTGCATAC
>JBATNB010000347.1:0-11279 GCA_049290135.1 Rhizobiaceae bacterium | reverse complement strand
GCATCGAGGTTTTGACGCACCGGCAGGTGCCGGCCAATGATGGCGGCCTGGCCTATGGTCAGGCGCTGGTGGCGGCCGCCGGCGCCGACTGAATGGCGCGCGGCATCACGCGTCGCGCGCCGCGATCTCCACGACTTCCGGGGCAAGGATGAAGCGCCATTTGCGCAGTGGCCCGGCCATGACGTTGAGATAGTACATCTCGAAGCCGTATGGCGCGCCGCAGGGGTGGTGGCCGCGGGGGACCAGGACCACGTCGCCGTCCCTGACCGCCATGGTCTCGTCGAGGCTGCCGTCGTCGGCATAGACCCGCTGGACCCCGAAGCCATCCGCCGGGTTCAGGCGATGGTAGTAGGTTTCCTCAAGATAGGTGATGCGCGGAAAATCGTCTTCGTCATGGCGATGGCTGGGGTAGGAGGACCAGTGGCCGGCGGGGGTGAAAACCTCCGTCACGAGCAGCGAGTCGCAGTAATCCTCGTTTTCCATGGCGATGTTGTTGATGTGGCGGGTGTTGGTGCCCTTGCCGCGTTGAACAAGGGTGATGCCGTCCGGGCCGATGCGCCGGGCTTCGTGCCCGCCCTTGCCGGGCGCCGAGCAGACGGCGATCACGCAATCGGTTTCGGCGGTCGCGGTCCAATCCGCGCCATTCGGCAGGTAGAGGCAGTGCGGGGGCGTTTTTTCAAAGACGCTCATGCGCTGGCCCAGAACGCCCCAGTCACGTTGCGCGCCGCTGATGCGCGCCTTGCCTTCGACCATGACCAGGATCACTTCGTTCGATCCGGTCGCTTCCGCCGCGCTTTCGCCCGCCCTCAGGCGATAGAGGCCGAAGCCGACATAGGTCCAGCCCGGCGATTGCGCCGTCCGGGCATTGGCAGGCGTGATGTCATGCACCTTTCCGGTCGTGCCGTTTGGGCGGATCAGCAGGTCACGCATTGCCGTCTTCCTTACTTCCGTATCGATCGTATCCGGTCACGGCTCCCTGGCCGAACCGCGGACCCGGGTTCCCGTCCCGGCCTCAGGCGATCGCAAGCCCGGCCCTGGCGCAGACGTCGACGATGTGGTCGTAGCCCCGTTTCGAGTAATCATAAGGGGGCGCCTTCGCCGGGTCCTGCTCGGCCTCCACCACGATCCAGCCGGCATAGTCCACGGCCTTGAGATGGTCCGCGACGGACTGGAAGTCGATGCAGCCATCGCCCGGCACGGTGAAGGCGCCGGCGATGACGGCATCGAGGAAACTGCGGTCGTTCCTGCGCACATCGGCCACGATGTCAGGCCGGATGTCCTTGAAATGAACGTGGTGGACGCGATCGCTCCAGCGCCGCAAAGTCGCCATGACATCGCCGCCGCCGAACAGCAGATGGCCGGTATCGAAGCACAGGTGCACGTCCGGTCCGCTCGACTGCATCAGCCGGTTCACGTCCTCCTCCGATTCGATGATCGATCCCATGTGATGATGGTAGGCCATCGGCATGCCCTGATCGGCCATCCACATTGCCAGTTCGGTCAGCTTGGCGCCGTAGGCGGCAATGTCGGCGCGGTCCAGCTTCGGCCGGCCATTGACCGGCGTGCCGATCTGCCCCTGCACCGTGTTGGAGCATTCGGCATAGACGATGCAGGGGGAGGACAGCGCCACGAATTGCTCGACCTGCTGGCGAACCGCCTGCTTCTCGGTCTCCACGTCGTTGACCAGCAGATTGCCGGAGCACCAGCCGCCGCACAGGGCGATATCGTAGGTTTCGAGATATTTGCGCAGGCCTTCGGTATCGTGCGGCATGCGCTGGCCGCGCTCCACGCCGGTGTAGCCGATTTCCCGCGCTTCCCGCAGTGCCTGTTCCATCGTGTAGGCGGCGGTAAGGTCCGGCAGGTCGTCATTCTGCCATGCAATCGGTGAAATTCCGATCCTGATGCTCATTTGCCTCTTGTCCTGATCTAGTCGGCGCGTTGCGCCCTGCGGTTGATTTCATAGTTCTTGCGGGCGTCGCGCACCTGCTTGCGGGTCGAGACTTCCGGAATGCCGACCTCCCACCATGTGCCCCCGGCCTCCGTCGAGGGATAGGGGTCGGTGTCGATGACGATCGCGAACGGCCCGACGGCCTTGCGCGCCTCCTTCAGGGCCGCTTCGAGTTCCGCGATCGAGCCGGCATGCCTGGTCTCGGCGCCCATCGATCCGGCATGCGCGGCAAAATCGATGTTCGACGGCACCACGTGATGCGCGGTATCGAGCAGATTGTTGAACTGCTCTCCGCCAGTGCCCATCTGCAGGCGGTTGATGCAGCCGAAACCGCGATTGTCGGTGATGACGAGCGTGATCTTGATGCCCATCATCGCCGCGGTTGCCAGTTCGGAATTCGCCATCATGTAGGAGCCGTCGCCAATCATGACGATGACGTCGCGATCCGGCTCGGCCATCTTGATGCCGATGGCGCCGGCGATCTCGTAGCCCATGCAGGAAAAGCCGTACTCCATGTGGTAGGACATCGGCCGGTCGGCCTTCCACAATTTGTGCAACTCCCCCGGCATGGTGCCGGCCGCGCTCATGACGACCGTGTCCTTCCGGGCCGATCGCTGGACGGCGCCGACAACCTGCATGTCGGTCGGGCGCGCGTTGGACGCCGGCTGCGGCGGCGCGGTGACGGCATCGGCGTCGCGGAACCATTTGGCCTTCAGCCCGGCATCGGGCGCGGCGGCCTTTTGCGTGCCGAGCGCCCTGGACAGCCGCTCCATTCCCGTGCGTGCATCGGCGACCAGCGAGATCGCGTTGTGCTTGCCGGCATCGTAGGCCTGGACGTTGAGCGCGAGGAAGCGGCGCTCGGGGTTCTTGAACAGCGACCACGAGCCGGTGGTGAAGTCCTGGAACCGCGTGCCGATGCCGATGACCAGATCGGCCGTCTCGGCCAGCGCGTTGGCGCTTGACGACCCGGTCACGCCGACCGGGCCGAAGTTCAGCCGATGATCCCAGGGCAGGGCGGACTTGCCGGCCTGGGTTTCGACCACCGGAAAGGAGTGCCGTTCGGCGAACTTCCGCAGCGTGGCGGTGGCCAGCGAATAGTGAACGCCGCCGCCGGCGACGATCAGCGGCGCCTTTGCGTTGCGGATGGCGTCGAGCGCCCGGGCGAGTTCCGCGGCATCGGGCTCAGGCCGGCGCACCGTCCAGACCCGCGGTTCGAAGAAGCTCTCGGGATAGTCAAAGGCCTCGGCTTGGGTGTCCTGGCAGAAGGCGAGCGTCACCGGGCCGCATTCGGCCGGATCGGTCATGGTACGGAACGCGCGCGGCAGGGCGGTCAGAATGTGCTCGGGACGGGAGATGCGGTCGTAATAGCGGCTGACCGGGCGGAAACAGTCATTGACCGATACGGTGCCGTCCTGGAAATCCTCGGCCTGCTGCAGGACCGGATCAGGGCCGCGACTGGCGAAAACGTCGCCCGGCATCAACAGGACCGGCAGGCGGTTCACATGGGCGAGGGCGGCCGCCGTCACCATGTTGGTTGCGCCGGGGCCGATGGATGACGTTATCATCATCGCCCGGCGGCGGCGCGATTGCTTGGCATAGGCGATCGCCGCGTGGGCCATAGTCTGCTCATTGTGGCCGCGATAGGTCGCAAGGCGGTCGCGCTCGCCGTACAGAGCCTCGCCAAGGCCCGCCACGTTGCCATGACCGAAGATCGCCCAGCATCCGGCGATGAAGGGATCCCCGTCCTCATTCAACTGGCTGGCGATGTAGCGAATGGCGGCTTGCGCCGCGGTCAGTCTCACCGTCTTCATCGTGGTGCTCCCGGATTCATCGGTCTCTCACTGCGCGGGCGGGCTGCCTCCCGGTTCATTGCCGCCGCGGCCGAACGCGGCCGGCCTGGCGCCATGGCGAGCATGCTTGGGTCTTGCACACCGTCGCAGGTCACGAACTGTTCCATTCTCCGTCCGGCCGGAACCATACCGGTATCCGGTTTCGCACGCCGTTCAATGCTCACGTGCGCCCCCGCCGGGCGCGGCAGCGTCCAGTTCACCTCGGTCGGCCCTCAGGCCATGCAGGATGCGCCTTGCCTGCGCACGGATGGAAGGCTCGATGCGCCGCATGAGTTCGATGCGGTCATGGACATCGGGATCGTCCGCCAGCGCCGCGCGCAGGCCGGTGCCGAATGCCATGCGCAGTTCGGTGCCGATGTTGAACTTGCAGACATTGGTTTCGCGCGCCAGCGCGCGGCGCATGTCCGGCGCAATGCCCGAGCCGCCGTGGAGAACGAGCGGCACCTGCGTTTCCGCCTCGATGGCACGGATCGCCTCGAGGTCGATGATCGCCGCCTTGCTGGTCTGCAAATGAACATTGCCGACCGAGATCGCCATGGCGTCGATCCCGGTTTCACGAGCGAAGCGGCCGGCGTCGACGGGATCGGTCACGCGGCCCGGTTCACCCTCGGCATAGCCGACGAAGCCGACCTCGCCTTCAACCGAGGCGTTGAATTCACGTGCCATTTCAACGATTTCAGCGGTGCTTTCGATGTTCCGATTCAACGCCAGGCGCGATCCGTCGAACATCACCGAGGTAAAGCCGTTGTCGAGGGCGACGCGGCATTCACGCGCCGATGTCGAATGGTCGAGATGGGTCACGACCGGAATGCCGGCCCCGTCGGCCAGATGATTGAACATGGCGGAAATGATTTCGAGCGGCATGTGGCGGCGGAAGCCGGGACCGGCCTGCAGGATCAGCGGACAGTTTTCGGCCTCGGCGGCGTCGACATAGGTGCGCGCATCCTCCCACCCGAGCACGACGAGGCCGGCGACGGCATATCCTCCTTCGCGGGCGGGCTCCAGAACGTCACGCAGGGTTGCCCGGCTCATTTGAATTTCGCGATCATGTCCTTGATGCCGGGAATGGTCTCGATCTGGTCGGCATGTTCGGGCTGGAAATACTGGATCAACGGGCGCTGCGACAGGCCGCCGAGAATTGTGAAATAGTACATCTCGTAGCCCGGCAGAACCGCGCAGGGGTGATAACCCCGGTCGATGCAGAAGGTCGAGCCATCCATTACATGGAAGGCGTCGCCGGGCTTTCCCTCCTCCTTCTGCAGCATCTGCATCCCCGAGCCGTGGCTGGGGCGGAAGCGGAAATTGTATGTCTCGTCATGGCGGGTCTCAAGCGGCGGGCGATCGGTGTCGTGCTTGTGGCTGGGAAACCCCGACCAGCCGCCGGCGCCAACCGTGTAGAGTTCGCTGACCAGCAGGCGACCGACGCGGCCGGCCTGCTTCTGTCCGAGGACATGCTTGATCTTGCGGTGCGTCTTGGTGTCGTCCGAGCCGTACTGGACCTGATCGATTTCATCGCGGCGCACGGCGAAGGGTTCCAGCACGCCATCGAAGCGCGCGCCGGCGACAAAGATCTCGGCACTGTCGGAGACGCAGGTCATCGTCGCCTCGGTGCTGGTCGGCACATAGACGCCTTCGGGTTCGCCGTCCCAGACGTCGACGAAGCGCCCGCCGAGGCCGGTCGCCGCGAATCCACCGACGGCGACATCGATTGTCCCGGTGGCGGGGACGATGCAGGTCTCGTAGCCCGGCACGCCATAGGCGAAGCGCTCGCCTTTGCGCAGCCTGACGATGTTGAAATAGTTCAGCGGCACGTTCCGGTCGCCGGCGTTAACGATCGGCCGGTTGTGATTGTCGTGAGGAGGGATGTGCATCCGCGTTTTCCTTTGGCGCCCGGGCTCAAGGTTGCTGGTTGGCGGCGATGAAGTCGTCGAGTTCGCGGGCAGTGGGCATCGCCGGCGCGCAGCCCGGCCGGGAGACGACCATCGCGGCGGCGGCCGATCCGCGCAGGATAGCGTCGCGCAATGCAACGCCGCCATTGCACGCCGTCAGGAAGGCGGCAAGAAAACCGTCGCCGGCTCCCGTGGGCTTGAGCGGCGCCGCCGGCCATGTTCCCGTATCGATGCGGTGCCCGGCATGAAACGTCGTCGCGCCCTGCTCGCCGCGCTTGTAGATGCAAATGCGACCATCGGCTCCGGCCAGCCGGGCGGCAAGCTCCAGCCCGCCGCCATGGCGGCCGGCGAGAGTGTCGAACTCCTGTTCGTTGCCGGTGACGATGGCGCAGTGCCCGGCCGCCCGCTTCAGCGTTTCGGCGGCATCCTGCGGCGAAGTCCAGGAGTAGGGGCGGTAGTCGATATCCAGGACGGCCTGGACCCCGGCTTCGCCGGCGCGTGCCAGCAGGGCCTGGACGGCGCTGCGCGAGGGATCGATGGCCAGCGCCGTGCCGGTGACGACGACAGTGGTGATCCCGGCCAGATCGATCGCATCGGCCTGCGCCGCCGTGATCTGGAAGTCGGCGGCGTTGTTGCGATAGATCACGGTCCGATGGTAGGCCATTCTGGCTTCGGTCAGCGCCAGGGACGTGCGCGCTTCTCCCGATGACCTGAAGACGAGCGAGGTTCCGACGCCATGATCGGCCAGCTGGTTGAGGCAGAAATCGCCGACCGGATCGGCTGACACGCTGGAAAACAGGTCGACCTCACCGCCCAGTCTGGCAATGCCGACGGCGATGTTCGCCGCCGATCCGCCGAGCGTCGCCAGGAATGTGACGGCGCGGTCGATTCCGGTGCCCGCGGGATCGGGAGCCAGATCCATGCCGGCCCGGCCAACCACCAGGTACTTTTGCTTCCCGTGCTTCAAATCCGCATGTCCGACGCAAGGGGCTCGCGCGGATTGCTTTCCGCTTGACCCCATCCGGACGCAGGTTTACACATTTTGCAACCGGTTGCAAACCGCTCCTGCGAGGGGATCGCCTTGACTGAAATCGGCGTGGGGATTGTCGGCGGCGGGTATATGGGCAAGGCACACGCGGTGGCCATGTCCGCCGTGGGCGCGGTGTTCGAAACCCGTCTGCGCCCGAGGCTGGAGATGGTCTGCGCCACCGGCCCGCAGTCGGCAGAGCGTTACCGGTCCGCGTACGGGTTCCGGCGTTCCACGACGAACTGGCAGGCGCTGGTCGATGACCCGATGGTCGAGGCGGTGATCATTGCCTCGCCGCAGCAGACGCATCGCGACATTGCCTTGGCGGCGATCGCGGCGGGCAAGCCGGTGCTCTGCGAAAAGCCGATGGGCGTATCGCTCGACGAGGCGCGCGCCATGACGGAAGCGGCCGAGGCATCCGGGGTCGCCAACATGGTCGGCTACAATTACATCCGCACACCCGCCTCGCAGTTCGCCCGCGCGCTGATTGCCGGCGGCGAGATCGGCGACATCGTCTGGTACCGCGGCGAACACACGGAGGACTTCCTCGCCGATCCCGACACACCGGCCAACTGGCGGACGCGCGACTGGGCTTCGGGCAACACGGGCGACCTGGCGCCGCATCCGATCAACGCCGCGCTGGCGCTGGCCGGGCCGATCGAAGCGGTCAACGGGTTCTGGCAGACGGTGGTCAAGCAGCGTCCTGGCGAAGCCGGCCCGGAAAAGGTCCTCAATGACGACCAGAGCCAGATGATGATCCGCTTCGCCAACGGGGCGATGGGGCACATCTTTTCCAGCCGCGTCAGCCATGGCCGCAAGATGGGATATGCCTATGAGATTACCTGCACCAAGGGCGCGATCCGGTTCGATCAGGAGGACCAGAACGCGATCTGGCTTTATCGCGCCGCGGGTCCGCAGGCCACGCGCGGCTTCGTGAAGATCCTGGCCGGCCCGGCGCATCCCGACTTCCTGTCGTTCTGCCAGGGCCCCGGCCACGGCACCGGATACCAGGACCAGATCATCATCGAGGCCAGGGACTTCCTCGCCGCCATCGAGAGCGGCAAGCCGGTCTGGCCGACCTTCCGCGACGGGCTCGAAGTGTTGCGGGTGTCGGCGGCCTGCTCGAGAAGCCACGAGACCGGGCGCTGGCAGGACATTTCCGACTTCTGATCGTTCAAACCAGGGATTGAAGAGAGTCCATGACAAAGCTGAAATGGGGCATGATCGGTGGTGGCGATGGCAGCCAGATCGGCCCGGCCCACCGGCTCGGCGCGGGCCTGGACGGATTGTACGAGTTCACGGCCGGCGCGCTCGATCACCGGCCGGAAGCCGGCAGGGCGTATGGACGCCGCCTCGGGCTGGCGTCGGATCGCGCCTATGGCGACTGGCGCGAGATGCTGGCCGCGGAGGCCGCGAGGGAAGACCGGGTGGACCTGGTCACCGTGGCAACGCCCAACAACACGCATTTCGAGATCACCAGTGCATTCCTGGAGGCCGGCTTTCACGTGCTTTGCGAGAAGCCGATGACAATCACGGTGGAGGAGGCGGAGGAAATCGTCCGGCTCGCGGAACGGTCCGGGCGCATCTGCGCGGTGAACTATGGCTACACAGGGTATTCGCTGGTGCGGCACATGCGGGCGATGGTGGCGCGCGGCGATCTCGGGGCGATCCGGCTGGTCAAGGCCGAATTCGCCCACGGCCATCATGCCGACGCCGCCGATGCCGACAATCCGCGCGTGCGCTGGCGTTACGATCCGGCCCAGGCCGGGGTCTCGGCGCAGTTCGCCGATTGCGGCATCCATGCGCTGCACATGGCGAGTTTCGTCACCGGCCAGCAGGTGGAGCGGCTTTCGGCGGATTGCGTGTCCTGCATCGCGAGCCGGGAACTGGAAGACGATGCGATGGTGAATTTCCGCATGGATGGCGGCGCGGTCGGCCGGCTGTGGACGTCGTCCATCGCGATTGGCCGGCAGCATGGCCTGACATTGCAGGTCTTCGGCGAGAAGGGCGGCCTGCGCTGGGCGCAGGAGCAACCCAACCAGCTCTACTACATGCCACTTGGCGGCCGGCTGCAGACCATCGAGCGCGGCGAGGCCGGGCTGTCGCCGGAAGCCGACCGCACCTCGCGCGTCACGATCGGCCACGCGGAAGGCATGCCACTCGCCTTTGCCAACATCTACCGCGATCTCGCCGAGGCGATCGCGGCGAAGAAGGCCGGGCGGGCGCCCGACCCGGCGGCCGACCTCTATCCCAGAGCGACCGACGGCCTGCGCTCGATCGCAGCCATCTATGCCGTCGCGCAATCGGGCAAGAGCAACGGCGCGTGGCTGGATGCACGGCCGCCGATGTTCCGGTAACGGGGCATTCCGCGCCGGACCGCGGGGTCAATCCGGGCTTCGCAGCGTATCGCGCTCGACGACATGCGCTTCGAGGCAGATGGCCCGCGGCGGGTCGTCGGGATGCTCCATCAGCCTGGCCAGCCGCGAAATCACCGCCTCGACAATGGCCTCGACGGGCTGATGCACCGTGGTGAGCCGGATGTTCTGCCAGCGCGCCTGTTCCATGTCGTTGACGCCGAGAATGCCGACATCGCCGGGCACATCGAAGCCGCGATCCTTCAGGGCGCTCATGGCGCCGATCGACACGACGTCGTCGCCGCAGAAATAGGCCTGCGCCGGCGGGCCGGCGGCCAGCAGCTGCGCCATGGCCGCGTATCCGGCATCAAAGGAGTAGTTGCCGGAAAAATGCACCTGTGCCGCGCCGGCGCCGAGCGCGGCGACCGTCTCGGCAAATCCCCTGCAGCGGTCGATGGTTGAGGTCGCCGTTTCCGGGCCGCCCAGAAATGCGACCCGGCGATACCCGCGCGCCAGCAGCGTGCGCGCCGCCAGCCGGCCGACCTCGACATTGTCGACCCCGACGGTGTTGACGTCCGGCCGGCGCAGGTGGCGTGCAAAGGCGTGGACGACCGGCATGCCGGCGTCGGCGAATGCGGTGGAGAAATCCGGGGGCAGGGTGGACGATGCCACCACCACGCCGTCGACGGAGTATTGCCGCAGCATCTGCGCCCAGTTCTGCGGTTCGGTTTCATCGGAGAGGTTGACCAGCAACGGCCGCAGGCCGCGGGCCTGGAGTGCGCGGGTGAAGCGGTCGAAGACCTCCAGGTAGAACGGGTTCCGGAAATTGTTCGACACCAGTCCCACCAGCTTGGTGCGGCCGGTGCTCAGGCCGGAGGCGAGGATGCTGGGCGAATAACCGAGTTCCTCGGCGGCCCGCATCACCCGTTCGCGGGTCGCCGCCGAAACCGACGCACCGGGCGTGAATGCGCGCGAGACCGCCGACCGGGAGACGCCGGCCTTTTCGGCCACATGCTTGAGCGTTACATTCATCGCACCGGTATAGTGGATCGGGACGGTCCCGGCGAGTTCCCCGGATCGTCGCCGGACACAAGCCGGTTCAGGCCACCGGTGCATGCGGCCGGTTTTCCCGGGGTGCGAACCCGCGCGCGTGGCGTGGCTTTCAAAATCCGTGCGAATTCCCTACACACTCCGACCGGAAGCGGTGCAAGTCCGTTTCGATCCGTTGCCAACACCGACCGATGCGATGTATTTCAATTCATTGAAAAACAATGAGAAAATCCTGGCTGTCGCGCCCATGCTCGACTGGACCGACCGGCATTGCCGGGCATTGCATCGGCAGTTTTCGCCTTCCGCGCTGTTGTACACGGAGATGATCGTCGCCGAAGCGGTGTTGCGCGGCGACCGCGACCGGCTGCTGGGGTTCGATCCGGCCGAGCATCCGGTTGCGCTGCAGCTTGGCGGTTCCGACCCCGCCAGGCTCGCCGAAGCCGCCCGCATCGGCGAACAGTTCGGTTATGGCGAGATCAACCTCAATGTCGGCTGCCCGTCGGATCGCGTGCAGTCCGGCACGTTCGGCGCCTGCCTCATGCGTACGCCGGCGCTGGTCGGCGACTGCGTGGCGGCGATGAAGGCGGCGGTGACCGTTCCGGTCACGGTGAAATGCCGCATCGGCGTTGACGAGCAGGATCCCGAAACCGCGCTTTCGGCGTTTGCCGGCGCAGTGTTTTCCGCCGGAACCGACGCGCTCTGGGTGCATGCCCGCAAGGCCTGGCTCAAGGGGCTGAGCCCGAAGGAAAACCGCGACATCCCGCCGCTCGACCATGCGCGCGTGCATCGGCTGAAGCGCGAATTCCCGAATCGATTCATCGGCCTGAATGGCGGGCTTCACGAGGTGAATCAGGTTCTTGAGCAATTGAATCACGTGGAAGGCGTCATGATCGGGCGGGCGGCCTACCATGATCCGGCGTTGCTCCATGCGCTTGATCTGGCAATGGCCGGACAAGCCGCGCAGGAGCCCGATTTCGCGCGCATCGTCGAGGCCATGGCCGCCCATATCGCCCGCCACGTCGCGGCCGGAGGGCGGGCGGCGCATGTGCTGAGGCACATGACCGGACTGTTCCACGGGCGAACGGGCGCGCGCGCGTTCCGCCGGATCATCACCGAGGAGGGCGTGCGCGACGGGGCCGACGAGCGCGTGCTCCACAAGGC
>JBATNB010000346.1:0-4260 GCA_049290135.1 Rhizobiaceae bacterium | reverse complement strand
GCGTAGAAGACGGCGACGCCGGCGGCGACGACGGCCAGCGACAGGAGCGGCCGATAGAACATCCAGCCGGCGGCGATGGCCAGCGACCCGAGCAGCGCCGTCATGGCCAGCGCGATCAGGAAGGTGCCGGAGCGGATGATGGAGCCGATGAACGGGATCACGTCGCCGATGACGCCGAGGATGGCGAGCATCAGCGAGAAGCCGACCAGCATGAGGATGAGCCCGACGGCGCGCAGGATCCAGGTCAGCGCCTTGTTGGAGGCAACCGCATCGGCGAACAGTTCGGCCGCCGGCACGATCCCGGCCTTGGCAAGGAAGATGGCGCGGCCGTTGGACGCGGTCCAGTCGACGATGGCGTTGCCCTTCTGGGCGCCGGCGACCGAGACATCCTTCAGGTCGCCGCGCTTGAAGCCGACGCGCAGGTCGCCGATCTGCGGATTGTCGGCCGCCCAGCCGAAATAGACGGTGTCGCCGATCAGCTTGCCGGGGCGGGAAATGCCGGCCGCGGCGGCGATGCGGTCCGGCGCGCCGGCGTCCGGCAAGATGGCGCTGTCGCTGGCCAGATTGGTCACCCGTCCGCCCGCGATGGCGAAGGCGCCGACATTGACGGTCGGCACGGCGAAATCGTCGCCCTGGATCGGCATTGGCGGGTTCTGGTGGCCGGCCGGCTCCTTGAAGCCGGAGGAGGAGATCGGCGAGGACGACCAGGCGCGCTCGTAATCATAAGTGGTCACGGTTTCCTGGCCGCCGCCGACCTTGGTCCTGGTCTCCGATTTCTGCGTCTCGCGCCACTGGAACATCTCCACCGCGCGTTCAAGCGAAACCGCGCCTTCGGCCTTGATGCCGAGGCGGGAATCCTCCGGCACGCCGACTGGCGCGGCGGCGGCGGCGATGTGGACGAGCCGGCCCTCATTGGCGGCATCGACGGCGTTGGCGCTGACCTCGACCACCGATCCGGCGCCCTCGGCGAGCGCCTTGGCGGTCTTGACGGCGCGCCCCTCGTTCCAGAACAGCAGGCCGGCCATGCCAACGACCAGCGCCAGGCCGATCAACGATCCGACCACCGAGCTGCCGATGCGCGAGAACCAGGACGTGTGGGTGACTTCGGTGACGGCCATGAGTGCCCCCGTATGCGATGTGCCCCGCGCGGTAAACTAGCGCGCGCGGGGGGAAAATCAATCCGGCCCGCGTGCGCGCGCCCTTCGCGCCGCCTGATCGAGCGCCTGCAGGAAGGCGGAGCGGTCGCGAGGGGAAAAGGCCGGATTGAAGCCGCGGATGGCGCCGGCCTCGCGCAGGTCCTGCTTCAGGTCGCGCATGGCGAGCGCCATGCCGATGGTCTGCGGCGTGAACGCCTTGCCGGTCGGGCCGATCACGTGGATGCCGTTGTCCACCAGCCGGGCGGCAAGCGGCACGTCGGCGGTGACGGCGATATCGTTGGCGCGCGCATTGTCGACGATCCAGTCGTCGGCGGCGTCGAACCTGCCCGAGACGACGACGTTCTTCACCATCGGGTCGCGCGACGGGCGCAGGCCGGCATTGGCGACGAAGGTGACATAGAGACCATGGCGTCCGGCGACGCGGAGGATTTCCTCCTTCACCGGGCAGGCGTCGGCATCGACATAGATGGCGGGGGCGGTCATCGAACGGCGTGGCCCGGCACGGGTTGGCGCCCGCCGCGGCAACCCCTATGGTCGGGACGGGCAAACAGCGAAAGCACGGCGGCGCCATGGCCACGCAACTGATCCTCACCTTCCTCGCCGACGACCGTCCGGGCCTGGTCGACACGCTGTCGCAGGCGGTCACGGAGGCCGGCGGCAACTGGCTGGAAAGCCGAACGGCGACGATGGCGGGGAAGTTTGCCGGCATCATCCATGTCGAACTGCCCGACACGCGACGGGCGGAGGCGCTCAGGGCGCGGCTCGCCTCGCTGCGCTCGCTCGGATTGCAGGTCACGGTCGACGACGCCCCGTCCGGGGCGGCCGCGGCGGGGCCGGGACTGGTGATCGAGCTGATCGGTCCGGACCACCCCGGCATCGTGCGCGACATCGCGCATTGCCTGGCGGTTCACCGGGTCAACATCGAGACGATGGAGACGAACACGAGCGACACCCCGATGGGCGGCGGCATGCTGTTCCATGCGCGGATTTCGGTCAGCGGGCCCGCCGATCTCGACGAGGACGGGCTGCGCGGCGAACTCGAACAGCTCGCCGGCGCGCTGATGGTCGACCTCTCCCTGCGCGAACCGGATGGTCAATAGACGACCACGCTGCGGATGCTTTTTCCCGCATGCATGAGGTCGAACGCCTCGTTGATGCGCTCGAGCGGCAGGATGTGGGTGATCATCGGATCGATCTCGATCTTGCCGGCCATGTACCAGTCGACGATTTTCGGCACATCGGTGCGGCCGCGCGCGCCGCCGAACGCCGTGCCCTTCCAGACGCGGCCGGTGACGAGCTGGAACGGCCTTGTGGAGATCTCCTGGCCGGCGCCGGCGACGCCGATGACGATCGACTCGCCCCAGCCGCGATGCGCCGATTCCAGCGCCTGGCGCATCACCGTGACGTTGCCGGTGCAATCGAACGTGTAGTCGGCGCCGCCGATCAGGTCGGCGCCGCGTTTGGTCAGATCCACGATGGCCTGGACGACGTTGTCGACCTTCCTCGGGTTGACGAAATGCGTCATGCCGAAGCGCTCGCCCCAGGCCTGCTTGTCGTCGTTGATGTCGACGCCGATGATGATGTCGGCGCCGGCGAGCCGGAGCCCCTGGATGACGTTGAGGCCGATGCCGCCGAGCCCGAACACGGCCGCCGTCGCACCCGGCGTCACCTTCGCCGTGTTCAGCACCGCGCCGACACCGGTGGTCACGCCGCAGCCGATGTAGCAGATCTTGTCGAAGGGGGCTTGCGGGTCGACCTTCGCCACCGCGATCTCCGGCAGCACGGTGAAGTTCGAAAAGGTCGAGCAGCCCATGTAGTGGAAGATCTTCTCCTTGCCGATGGAAAAGCGCGAGGTGCCGTCCGGCATCAGGCCCTGGCCCTGCGTGGCGCGGATGGCGGTGCACAGATTGGTCTTGCGCGACAGGCAGGAGGGGCACTGGCGGCACTCCGGCGTGTAGAGCGGGATGACATGGTCGCCCTTCTTCACCGAGGTGACGCCCTTGCCGACATCGACGACCACGCCGGCGCCCTCATGCCCGAGGATCGCCGGGAACAGGCCTTCCGGATCGGCGCCCGACAGGGTGAACTCGTCGGTGTGGCAGATCCCCGTCGCCTTGATCTCGACCAGCACCTCGCCCTCGCGCGGGCCTTCGAGGTCCACCTCCATGATCTCCAGCGGCTTTCCGGCGGCGACGGCGACTGCGGCGCGGGTCTTCATGGGCGGCTCCTCATTCCTGCGGGTCTTCGGGGCGAGTGTGGCAGGAACGGGCGGGGGATGGGAAGGGGGGGGCGGGGGTTGATTGTCGATAGCGGCGACCCGCACGCTTCCAGGAAAAGGGGATTCCGGGTCCGCCGTTCCGGCGCCCCGGAATGACGATGCGACGGGGCGAATGTCTCATACCCTCACCCCTGAACCTCCCCTCGTGGTTCGACACGGGCCTTTGGCCCGGCTCACCATGAGGGGAAAGGCGCGGCGCCCATGCTTTCGCCGTTCCGGGGCGCCGGAATGACGATGCGGCGGGCCGATGGCCGGATCATCGGGTGAGGGGGACTGACGGTTGATCGCGGAACAGGTGGCCCGCGCCCGAAAAACGCCAAGGCGGATTTCGGCCTCCCCTCAAGCCGGAGGTAAAGTGGCTGCCCCTCACCCCGCCAGGTGGCCGAACGCGGCGATGACCTGTTCGTAGACCGGGCGCTTGAACGGCACGATCAGCGACGGCAGCTCGGCCATCGGCTTCCATTCCCAGGCGTCGAATTCGGGCTCGTGGCCGCCCGGCGGCGGGTTGATGCGGATTTCGCCGTCGTCGCCGTCGAAGCGCACGGCGAACCATTTCTGCTTCTGGCCGCGATACTTGCCCTTCAGCGCGATGCCGACGAGTTCACGCGGCAGTTCATAGCGCAGCCAGTCCGGCGTCTCGGCGAGCAGGCTCACGCTCTCCATGCCGGTTTCCTCGAAAAGCTCGCGCCGCGCCGCCGGCCAGGGGTCCTCGCCGGCGTCGATGCCGCCCTGCGGCATCTGCCACAGCTTCTCCGCCCCGGCCATCTCGGTGTCGGTGGCGGCGATGCGGCGGCCGACCCAGACGAGGCCGGCGCGGTTCAGCGC
>JBATNB010000345.1:0-1691 GCA_049290135.1 Rhizobiaceae bacterium | reverse complement strand
GGTCGGGCCACGGGCGCACAATGGGCGCGAACCGCGCAGGGACCAAAGGGATGTCGAAGCAGTTCATCACAGCGATCTTCCTGGGCGTCGCCGCTGCGCCGGCATTCGCCGCCGGCGACTGCGACCGCTGGTCATTCGCGCGCCTGCCGGAGGAGGAAGGCACCGCGCCGTTCGCCTTCGTCTGCCCGGTCGGCGATGATCATTCGCTCAAGCTGTCCTGCTCGGCCGACGGCGCATTCTATGTGTCCTACTATCCGCGCCAGGGTTCCGCGCAGCGGGCGGAAGGCTACGAGGGGCGCTTTGCCATCGATATCGGCGACGACACGTTCCGCCGCGCATTCATGCTGCAGTCGATGGACAATGCGCTGGTCATCGACGGCCAGAAGGCGACCGGTCCGCTGGTCGCCGCGATGCAGTCGGGCAAGCAGATCGCCATCCGCCCCGAGGACGGATCGGCCGACGGCGACAGCTTCACCCTGTCCGGCTCGACCGCGGCGCTGAAGAGCCTGGCTTCGGCCTGCAAGGCGGTGTGGTAGGGCTTACCCCAGCCCGCGCTTCTCCATCATCGCCCGCGGCGAGGGCAACCGGCCGCGAAATGCCGTGTACAGCGCCTCCGCCTCGTCCGTGTCGCCGGCGGCGTAGATGTGGCGGCGCAGCTTCGCCGCGGTCGCCGCGTCGAACGGATCGCCGGTCTCCTCGAACGCGGCGAACGCGTCGGCGTCCAGCACCTCCGACCACAGATAGGAGTAATAGCCCGCCGAATAGCCTTCGCCGGCAAAGGCGTGGGCGAAATGCGGCGTGGCGTGGCGCATGGCGATGGACGCCGGCATGCCGAGCCGGCCGAGCGTCATGGCCTCGAATGCCAGCGGATCGTCCGGCGCGGTCGCCTCGCTGTGAAACGCCATGTCGACGAGTGCCGACGCGGTGAACTCCACGGTGGCGAACCCGGCGTCGAAATTGCGCGCCGCCTTCAATTGCTCCACCAGCCGGGCCGGCATCGGCGCACCGGTCGCCACATGGCGGGCGTGGCGCGACAGGATCTCCGGTGTCGTCAGCCAGTGCTCGAACAGTTGCGAGGGCAGTTCGACGAAATCGCGCGCCACCGCCGTGCCGGCGAGCGACGGCCAAAGTGCCTCCGACAGCATTCCGTGCAGCGCGTGGCCGAACTCGTGGAACAGTGTGCGCGCCTCGTCGAGCGAAAGCAGCGCCGGTTCGCCCGGTGCCGGCCGCGCGAAGTTCATGATGTTGTAGATGATCGGCGTCTCGCCGCCGTCGAGCTTGTGCCGGCTCTTCAGCGCGCTCATCCAGGCACCCGACCGCTTGGACGCACGGGCGAACGGATCGGATACGAACAGCGCCCGGTGCGCGCCGTCGCCGTCGCTCACCTCGTGAACGGTCGCGTCGGCATGCCAGGCGGCGATGTCGGGACGCGCCGTGAAGGTCAGGCCGAACAGGCTCGAAGCGACATCGAAGCACGCCTCCTGCACGCGCCTGAGCGACAGATAGGGCTTCAGTTCCGCCTCGTCGAACGCATGCCGTTCGGCGCGAAGCTGCTCGGAGAAATGCCGCCAGTCCCACGGGCGGATCGCGTCGTTGACGCCTGCCGCGCGCGCCAGCGCCGCGAGCTCCGCCTCCCGCTCGCCCGCCTTGTGCCTGGCGCGCTCCCAGACCGGCAGCAGCAGGCCCATGAC
>JBATNB010000344.1:0-5861 GCA_049290135.1 Rhizobiaceae bacterium | reverse complement strand
CGGCTGCGTCGGGCGAAACGGACGGCGTGGCGGCGGCCGCATCCCCGGTCTTGCCGGCGGGCGAAGCCATCCCCTGCTTGGACCCGCCCTCGACCTGTTCGAGGCGGAACTCCAGGTCCTCCTGCAGCTTGCGCATCTGGTCCTGCATCTGCAGGATCTGGAAGTTCAGCTCCTCGATGCGGCCGTTCAGCAGGCGGACCTGCTCTTCCAGCGCCGGCACGCGCGGATCGCTCTGCACGCGCACGATCGGCAGGCCGGGAACGTCGAGCCCGGGACGCGGCGCCGGTCCGGCGTGGGCGGCGAGCGGAAGGATCGCAAGAAGGGTGAGAGCGCCGAAGCGCGACAATTGACGCATGGTTTTTCCCGGTCTTTTTGGTTCTGCCCGCGGTGAATGGCCCCCGCCGCGGTGGTGGACCATAACAAGACGCAGAAGTTCGTCCAAATTTTGATTGCGAAAAAAGGCGGCCGAAGCCGCCTTTCATGGTGCCGCGCCGAACTCCCGGACGATCAGCTGCCCGCGCCGCCGAGCAAGGTGACCGCGCGGCGGTTCTGCGACCAGCAGGAAATGTCGTCGCACACGGCGACGGGGCGTTCCTTGCCGTAGGAAATGGTCTTCATGCGGCCCGCCGAAACGCCGAGCGAGGAGAGATAGTCGCGCGTGGCGGCGGCGCGACGCGCGCCGAGCGCGATGTTGTACTCGCGCGTGCCCCGCTCGTCGGCATGGCCTTCGACCGTGATGGCGTAGTTGGGATATTTGCCGAGCCACTGCGCCTGGCGCTGCAGCGTCTGCTGCGCATCGGCGCGGATGACGGACGAATCGGTATCGAAGAAGATCCGGTCGCCGACATTGACGGTGAAGTCCTGGGCGGACCCGGGCGTGGCGGTTCCCGCGGCGCCGAGGCCGAGATCGGCCGCGCTGTTCGGCGTCTTCTTCGACGCGCAGCCGGCAATGGCGAGCGTCGCGACGAGCGCGACGATGGCCGGGTTGGTGGTCAGTCTGGCGATGCGGCGCATGTCCCGCCTCTCCTTGCCTAGAATTTGAATCGTGACGGTGAATGTCCAGTAACCATGACGCGGTTAAATCGCCCTCAAGGAACGTGGTTAATGTTCCGTATCACCATGGCCTGAATTGTCCCCGCGCCGGTATCGCGGCCGGCGGCGGCGAAATTGCGGCCAAAGCGCGGCGCCGCCGCGGCGCTATTCCAGCAGCGGCGACCACGCCGGGTCGGAACCGAAGGACGGCGTCGGCACGGCCTGCTCGTTGCGGCCCGTCAGGTCAATCGAGTGGAGACGCGGTCCGCCGGACCCGGCCGCCTCGCGGAAGAACATCAGCACGCGCCCGTTCGGCGCCCAGGTCGGCCCCTCATTGTGGAAGCCGGAGGTGAGGATGCGTTCGCCCGACCCGTCGGGCTTCATCACGCCGATGGAGAATTCGCCGCCGGTCTGCTTGGTAAAGGCGATGAGATCGCCGCGCGGCGACCACACCGGCGTGGAATAGGAGCCGTCGCCGAACGAGATGCGCTGCGGATTGGAGCCCTCGGCGCCCATGACGTAGATCTGCGAGCGGCCGCCGCGATCCGACGTGAACACGATGCGCGATCCGTCGGGCGAATAGGACGGCGAGGTGTCGATGGCGTTGGAATCGGTCAGGCGCTGCGTCGTGCGCGAGCGCAAATCCATCGCGTAGATGTTGGAATTGCCGTCGTCGCGGCCGAGCGACATGGCCACGCGCTGGCCATCGGGCGAGAAGCGCGGCGCGAACGTCATGCCGGGAAAGTTGCCGACGAGTTCGCGCTGGCCGGTCTCGAGCTGCAGCAGATAGACCTTCGGCTGGCCGCCGCCGAACGCCATGTAGGTGATTTCCTGGCGGGTCGGCGAGAAGCGCGGCGTCAGCACGATGTCGCCGCCCTTGGTCAGGTAGCGCACGTTGGCGCCGTCATAATCCATGATCGCCAGCCGCTTCTGGCGCTTGTTCTTCGGCCCGGACTCGTCGACGAACACGATGCGCGTGTCGAAATAACCCTTCTCGCCGGTGAGCCGCTGGTAGATAGCGTCGGCGATGATGTGGGCGAGACGGCGCTTGTTCTCGACATTGGCGGAGAATTGCTGACCTTCGATCTGCTGGCCGGCGAAGGTGTCGAACAGGCGGAACTGCGCCTTGAGCCGGCCGCCGGCCTCCCGCGTCACCGAACCCGTGGCCAGCGCCTGGGCATTGATGACCTTCCAGTCCTCAAACCGCGGCAGTGCGTTCGGGTCGGTGATCTTCTCGATGAACGCCGCCCGGTCGATCGGCGCGAACAGGCCGGAGCGCCGCAGATCGTCGGCGACGATCGAGGCGATTTCCGCGCCGTCCTGACCGCCGAGAAAATCGCTGATCGCGATCGGCAGCGGCTCCACGACGCCCTTGTTGACGTCGATCTCCACCAGCGCGCGCGCCGGCAGCGTCGCGGCGGTAAGGGAAGCTGCCGCGAGCGCCGCCGCCGTCAGGAGTGACCGGATCATCGTCTTCATCGTGGGTTCCTCGGTTCAGAACATCTGGCTCGGGTCGAAATTGACCACCACTTCCGCCCAGGTTTCCTGCTTGCCGTCCGGTAGCACGAATCCCCTGCGGTCGCATTTCTGGATGGCGCGAACAGCGCTCTCGTCGAACTGCCGGTTGCCGCTCGATTTCTTCACCTTCGGCATGCCGTCGAGCTTGCCGCCGGAATCGAGGCTGAAGCTGACCGACACGCGCAGGCCTTCGGCGCCTTCCGCGCCGGGCGGGATCGACCAGCAGCCGCCGAGCTGGCTCGACAGCGCGTCCATCTCGCTCTGCGTCAGCTTCTGGCCGCCGGTCGTCTTCTTGCCGCCGAGCGAAGCCTTCTCCGCCGACCGCTTGGCGCCGCCGCCGGCGGGCTTGTCCTTGTTGATGAGCGCGGCCACCTCGTCGCCCTCGGCCGGCTTTTCCTGCGACTTGGCCTTGGCGGCGGCTTCCTTCGCCGCTTTCTCCTTCGCCGCCTTGGCCGCGGCTTCCTTCGCCGCCTTTTCCTTGGCGGCCTTCTCGGCGGCGGCCTTCTCGGCCGCCTGCTTCGCTGCCTTTTCGGCCTCCGCCTTGGCGAGCGCCTCGGCTTCCGCCTTGGCCTGCGCATCCGCTTTGGCCTTGGCCTCCGCTTTCGCCTGCGCTTCCGCCTCGGCCTTGGCCTCCGCTTTCGCCTGCGCTTCCGCTTTCGCCTGCGCTTCCGCCTTGGCCTGTGCCTCGGCCTTGGCCTCCGCTTCCGCGATGGCCTTGGCGACCTTGTCCTCTGCCGGCTTGTCGGGTTCGACCGGGCTCGGCTCGGGAATGGCCGCCGTCTTGACCTCGCGCGGTTTCGGCGTCGGCGCCGGCGGCGTGGACAGATCGACCTCATTGTCGCCGACCTGCGTCGCATCGGGCACGGTGTCGGGCCGGGTCGTCGGCGTCGGCGCCGAGCGATCCGCCTTCGGCGCGGTCTTGTCGCCCTTCTGGATCTGCGTCATTTCCGCGATCGGCACGATGTCGACCGGCAGCGCCTCGACGTCGGCGACCTCCAGCGGCCGCGGCGAACTGATCGTCACCAGCCCGACGGCGATGAGCGCCAGATGCGCGATAGCGGAGGTGGCGAGGCTACCCCTCATGGCGGTCAGCCGTCCTGCTCCTGCAGCGTGACCAGGCCAAGATTGCGATAGCCGGCCGCCGAGATGCGGGCCATGACCTTCATGACCGTGCCATAGTCCGCATCGCGGTCGCCGCGGACATAGATGCGCTCCTCGTAGCCGGTCTTGGCAATCGCCTCGAGCTTGGCCACGATTTCGTCGAGGCCGATCTCGGTCTCCTGCAGGTAGATCTGTCCATCGGCGTTGACCGAGACGGTAATGGGCTGCGTGTCGGAGTTGAGCTGCTTGGCCTGGGTCTCCGGCAGGTCGATCGGCACGCCGACGGTCAGCATCGGCGCGGCGACCATGAAGATGATCAGGAGCACCAGCATGACGTCGACCATCGGCGTCACGTTGATTTCCGACATCAGTCCGGCCTTGCGGCCCCGGCGCTGGTGTCGCCTGCCGCCGCCGCCCTTGGCCATTGCCGTTCCCATGCCCATCGCGCGCTCCCTCAGGCCCTGGCGATCTTCTCGTCGATTTGCCGCGAAAGGATGGCGGAGAATTCATCCGCGAACCCTTCCATGCGCGACCCGAGCTTGGTGACGTCGGACGACAGCTTGTTGTAGGCGATCACCGCCGGGATGGCCGCGAGCAGGCCGATGGCGGTGGCCAGCAGTGCCTCGGCGATGCCGGGCGCGACGACCGCCAGATTGGTCGACTTCGCCCCGGCGATGGCCTGGAACGAGGTCATGATGCCGATGACGGTGCCGAACAGGCCGACGAACGGCGCCGACGACCCGACCGTGGCCAGGAATCCGAGCCGGCCCTCCAGCCGTTCCACCTCGCGCGCCAGCGCCAGGTCCATCGCCTTGTCGATGCGCGACTGCAGGCCGATGGGCGAGCGCGCGCCCTTTTCGAAGCTCTTTTTCCATTCGCGCATGGCCGCCACGAAGATCGCGCCCATGCCGGTCGGATCCCGGTCGGCGACGGAGCGGTAGAGGTCTTCCAGCGACTGGCCCGACCAGAACAGCTGCTCGAACTTGTCGAGCGCGGAGCGCATGCGCGCGTAGGTCACGGTCTTGTCGAAAATGATCGCCCAGGTCCAGACCGAGGCCACGAGCAGTCCGATCATGACGCCCTTGACCACCCAGCCCGCCTGCCAGAACAGCGCCCAGATCGAGAGTTCGCCCGGCGTCGAAAGTGCTACCTGTTCCATCGTCCCCAGATCCCTGGCGCCGCAAAGCCCGGCACTGGCCGGTTCGACGCCGCTATGTCCCGCAAGGCGCGCCGGCGAACCTGTCCCCGGTCCCTGGCGCATCGCGGCGCCTTTTCCCGGTCAAATACGGTCAAAGGAAGGCGCGCGCGCCAACGCGGGCCTCCCCCGGATGTCATGGACCGCCATGGTTAAGGAAGGGTAACGGCGCCTTTCGGCATGAAGGTGGCGATCCACTCCTTCGGGAACCGCCGCGGCCGGCCATTGTCGGCGATGATGGCAGCCTCGACCCGCGCCGTCACCAGGGTCTGGCCGTCGCGCGCGATGGTCTGGACCATGGTGATGCGCGCGCCGGAGATGGCCTGCGTCCCGGTGTCGACGACGAGCACGTCGTCGATGCGCGCCGGCAGCGCGAAATCGATCTCCATGCGCCGGACCACCCACGCCACGCGCTCGCCCTTGTCGCCGGACGCCAGTTCGTGATGGTGCACGCCGGCCAGGCGCAGGAAATCGGAACGGCCGCGTTCGAGGAATTCGAGGTAGCGGGCGTGATAGACGACGCCGGAGAAGTCGGTATCGGCATAATAGACGCGCGCCAGGTAGCGATGGCCGGTCGGCGTCAGCCACCCCGACAGCAGCGCCAGCGCCCGTTCAGATTCACCATCCCCCGCCAATGCGCTTTCTCCCTGCCGTGCTGTCGTCCACAATGGCAAAAAGCCGGGCGTTCGCCAACCGCGCCGGATCGACAGGACTCCATGGTTGCCCGTTTCGCCCTGCTCCTCCTCCTTGTCTGCGCCGCGATTGCCCGGCCGGCGGATGCGGCCGGGTTCCAGCCGCGCCGCTCGCTGGCGCTCGACCTGTGGATCACCTGGCCCACGGAGGACAAGTGGCACGACGAGACGGTGATGCTGCCGTTTCCCGAATGGCGCCGGCAGATCGACGCCGCCGAATTGGCCCGCCTGAAGCAGGCCGGCTTCGACACGCTGCGGCTGCCGATCGATCCCGCCCCGTTCCTGTCGGCCAGGACCCGGCCATTCCGCGACCGGCTCTACGC
>JBATNB010000343.1:0-2166 GCA_049290135.1 Rhizobiaceae bacterium | reverse complement strand
GTCCCCGTCCGGTACCGTTGCGCAGCCGGCCCCGGTGGCATGGCGCGCGATCTGCGTCCCGAACAGGCCCAGAAGCGATGCCGTCGCCGTCCCGGCGCTGTCGTCGACCTCGACCGAGACATAACCGAGGATCGGATGGCCCGGCGCCTGCACGTCCACCGCCATGACCTCGCTGGCGTCGCGGCCGGCCAGGAACACGTTGGAACAGACGATCTTGGCGCTGTAGCCGTTGGCGACGCGGATGAGATCGGGCGGGGCGAACCAGAGCCAGGCCATGAGCGCCGCCGCCGCCGCGACCACGACAATGAGGAGCCACTTCACAAGGCCGACGAGAATACGCATGGGCTTCTCCCTTTCCCCATTGGTGACGCCGCGCAATGTCGACGGCAAGCGCCCGCGCGCTTTTTTTGCGTTTTCCGGGCGCCGCACTTGCCGTCGGCCGGAAAATTGCCGAAATCTTTACCAAGAATGGCGAGCATTCAGAAAGAGTCTGCCTGCATGGCAAGGCGGACGGGGATCGTTCGGGGATACAGGTCTTGAAGCGACGTCTTTCCGCCCTTCTCGTGGCCGTCGCGGCCGCCGGTTGCTCCACCTCAGGCATTGACGCGCGCAATGTCGGCGCCGTGAGCGCGCCGAAGTCGGCCGTGGCCGCCGGTCCCGACAATGACAGCGGGATCGTGTCGCTGGCCGCCGAGCAGGACGCTCAGGTCAATGCCCTCGCACCCGCCTCCACCAGCCTGGGCTACCAGTCGGGACGCAAGCCGCGATTCGGCGATTCCGACCCGTTCGATTTCGGCAAGCGAAGCCCGCACGCCCATGACGTCCACGGCATCGACGTGGCCAAGTACCAGGGCGCGATCGATTTCGCCCATGCCCGCGCCAATGGCGTATCCTTCGCCTTCCTCAAGGCGACCGAAGGCGGCGACCGGGTCGACGACAATTTCTCCTCGAACTGGACCAAGGCGAAAGCCGCCGGCCTGCCGCGCGGCGCCTATCATTTCTTCTACTTCTGCCGTTCGGCCGCCGAACAGGCCAAGTGGTTCATCCGCAATGTCCCGCGCGAAGCCGCCGCCTTGCCGCCGGTCCTCGACATGGAGTGGAACCCGCAATCGCCGAGCTGCAAGATCCGCCCGCCCGCCGACAAGGTTCGCAGCGAGATGCGCGTCTTCCTGCAGATGGTCGAGCGCCATTACGGCAAGAAGCCCATCATCTACACCACGCCGGATTTCTTCGAAGACAACGGCCTGGCATCGTTCAAGGGCTATGGCTGGTGGCTGCGCGCGACCAACGAGCACCCCGACGCCAAGTATGACAATCATCCCTGGCTGTTCTGGCAATATACCGGAACCGGCCGCGTCCCCGGCGTGAAGGGCGACGCCGACATCAACGTCTTCCGCGGCGACGGCAAGTCCTGGCGCGCCTGGCTGGCGGCGAACGCCGGCTGAACCGGCGCGTGAGCCAGCAGGGCGAACTCTCCGTCCCCGGCGCGGTCGCTGTCCTGCTGGCATTCCAGCTTGCCGGCGAAAGCGTCGCGATCGTGATCGCCCAGGCGCTCCCGGGCGTCGCCTTTCCCGGCCCCGTGATCGGCATGGCGTTCTTCCTGGCGTTCCTGTTCGTCAGGCGCGGGCCGTCCGCGTCGGCCGATGCCGTGTCCGCCGGCATCCTGCGTCATCTGTCGCTGCTGTTCGTGCCGGCCGCCGTCGGCATCGTCCGCCACGGCGCGGTGCTTGCCGAAAGCGGCGTGGCACTGGCGCTGGCGCTGGTGCTGTCGACCGTGGCGACGCTGCTGGCCGCCGTCGGCGCGTTTCTCCTCGTCAAGCGCTGGAGCAACGACGATGGCGCCTGATGTCAAGGCGCTCTGGGTCTATCTGTCCGCCTCGCCGCTGTTGTGGTTGACGCTGACGCTGGCCGCCTATGTCGCCGCCGATGCGCTGTCGCGCCGGCTTTCCCGCCATCCCCTGGCCAATCCGGTCGCCCTGGCCGCGGCCGCCATCATCGCCGTGCTGCTTGCAACCGATACCGACTATTCCGCCTATTTCGAGGGCGCCCAGTTCGTGCATTTCCTGCTCGGCCCGGCGACCGTGGCGCTGGCCGTGCCGCTGTGGAAGAACCGCGCGCTGGTGCGCGCCAATCTCGGCCCGATGGCAGCGGCCCTGACCGTGGGGT
>JBATNB010000342.1:0-29059 GCA_049290135.1 Rhizobiaceae bacterium | reverse complement strand
GGCCGGCGTCGTGCAGGCGGAGACCGAGGGCGACGGCGAGTGCTGCGCGACAATGACGCTGACCTCGCTCGGCGATGGCCGGCTGACGACGATCTCGCAGGCGTTGGGCCGGTCGGCGCGCGGTTGCCGGGTCGATCCGCAGGCGCTCGCGGCCGTCGCCGGCGTGCTCATCGAAGAGGTCGGATCGGGCGTCGATGCCCTGATCGTCAACCGGTTCGGCAAAGAGGAAAGCGAAGGGCGCGGCTTTCGCGCCGTGATCGAGGCGGCGATCGAGCGCGACATCCCCGCGGTCGTCGGCATCCGCGCCGCCCATGCCGAAGCCTGGCAGGATTATTGCGGCGGCATGACGCATTGGCTGGAGCCCGACCCGGCACGCATCGCGGACTGGATCATCGCGGCCGGGAAAATGCGGGATCGGGCGGATGGTGCTGCGAGAGAGGATTGAACTCTCGACCTCTCCCTTACCAAGGGAGTGCTCTACCACTGAGCTACCGCAGCCCTTCAAACGCGAGGCCTTCTGCCATAAGGAGGAACGGGGCGCAAGCGGCGTCGGGGCTCGGCGAAGATGACGGAAGATCACGGGAAACCGGAGAAAAACGCCGATGTGAAGGCGGCGCGCAAGGCCCGCCTGGCCGGGCAGTTGCGCGAGAACCTGAAGCGGCGGAAGCAGAAGGCGGGCGACAAGGCCGTGCCGGCCCCCGCCGGCGGCGGCGAACCGGAAGGGCCGGCCCGGGGTAAATGAAACCTGAACGCTTTCATTGAATCGCCCCGATCCTTGCTATAGACGAAGCCCTTCGCCGGCGCGGCCGGCAGCTTGAAGGCCGCAACAGGCCGGGGGGCCAGATGGATCGCATACGCATACAAGGCGGCAACCCGCTCAACGGGGTCATTCCGATTTCGGGCGCGAAGAACGCGGCGCTGCCGCTGATGATCGCCGCGCTGATGACCGATGACACGCTGACGCTGGAGAATGTGCCGCACCTGGCCGATGTCGAGCAATTGATCCGCATCCTCGGCAATCATGGCGTGGATTATTCGGTCACCGGACGCCGCGCCAAGCAGGACCACGCCTATACCCGCACCATCCATTTCACCGCCCGCAACATCGTCAACACCACCGCCCCGTACGATCTCGTTTCGAAGATGCGGGCGAGCTTCTGGGTGATCGGGCCGTTGCTGGCGCGCATGGGGCAGGCGCGGGTTTCGCTGCCGGGCGGCTGCGCCATCGGCACGCGCCCGGTCGACCTCTTCATCGACGGGCTGCGCGCGCTCGGCGCCCGGATCGATATCGACGGCGGCTATGTCGACGCGAAGGCGCCGGAGGGCGGCCTGGTCGGCAACCGCTTCGTGTTTCCGAAGGTATCCGTCGGCGCCACGCATGTGCTGTTAATGGCCGCGGCACTGGCGCGAGGCGAGACGGTGCTGGAAAACGCCGCGCGCGAGCCGGAGATCGTCAATCTCGCCGACTGTCTCAACGCCATGGGCGCGCGCATCAGCGGCGCCGGGACTTCGACCATCCGCATCGACGGCGTGTCGCACCTGTCCGGCGCCCGCGTCGCGGTCATTCCCGACCGGATCGAAACCGGGACCTATGCGATGGCGGTGGCCATGACCGGCGGCGACGTGCTGCTGGAAGGGGCGCGCGCCGATATCCTGGAAAGCGCGCTCGACACGCTGCGCCGGACCGGCGCGGAGATCACCGAGGGCAATTCCGGCATCAGGGTGAAACGCAATGGCGGCGGCATCCTGCCGGCTGACATCGTGACCGAGCCCTATCCCGGCTTCCCGACCGACCTGCAGGCACAGTTCATGGCGTTGATGACGCGGGCCTCCGGGCGCTCGCACATCACCGAGACGATTTTCGAGAACCGGTTCATGCACGTGCAGGAGCTTGCACGACTTGGCGCGCGCATCGCCCTGTCGGGCCAGACGGCGATCGTCGACGGCGTGGACCGGCTCAGGGGCGCCGAAGTGATGGCGACGGACCTGCGCGCCTCGGTTTCGCTGGTGATCGCCGGGCTGGCGGCGGAAGGGACGACCACCGTGCACAGGGTCTATCATCTCGACCGCGGCTTTGAACGGCTTGAGGAGAAGCTGACCCGCTGCGGGGCCGATATCAGCCGCATTTCCGAATAGGCGCGGGCCGGTGACGTTGCGCCGGCACGCCGAACGCCTTATCGAGGCATTCCGACCAGAAACACTTGCCGGCCATGACCGATCTCAAACTCGCCGCGCTCGACGAAGATGATCTTGTCGTGCTGTCCGCGCATCTCCAGGATGCGGTGATGACGGTTGCCGACATCGACTGGCAACCGCGCGACAAGCGCCTGCTGCTTGCCATGAACCGCTTTGCCTGGGACGCGAAGGGGTCTTTCCTGGCAAAGGCGCGGGAACGGCGGCGCGCCGTGCTGCAGTTCGACCGGGTCAGCGCCATCAGGACCATCGGCGTCGACCGCGGCAAGCCCGCCGACGTGCTTTCGCTGCTCGCCGTGCGCCCGGTTGACGAGACGCGGCCGGCCCGCGCCATCGAACTGGTGTTCTCCGGCGGCGCGGTCATGCGGCTCGACGTCGAATGCATCGAGGCGCGGCTCACCGATCTCGGTACGCGCTGGCAGGCGGCCGGCCGGCCCGTCCACGGGGTGTGATCGGCATGGTCACGCGCCTTGATGCCCGCTCCGCCGATTTCGAACCCCGGTTCGCCGCCTTGCTCGGCGCGAAGCGCGAGGTTTCCGCCGATGTCGACGCCGCCGTGCGCGCCATCATCGTCACGGTGCGGGACGAGGGCGAAGCAGCACTTCGCGCCTATTCGCTGCAATTCGACCGCATCGATCATGCCCGGGTTCCGCTCCGGGTCGCCGAGGCCGAACTCGACGCCGCGTGGGACGCCACGCCGACGGCACTGCGGGACGCACTCCAGGTCGCCCATGACCGGATCCTTTCCCACCACCGGCGCCAGCGGCCGGTCGACGACCGCTATGTCGATGCGATCGGGGTGGAGCTCGGATCGCGCTGGACGGCGATCGAGTCGGTCGGCCTCTACGTGCCGGGCGGTGCGGCGAGCTACCCGAGTTCGGTGCTGATGAATGCGATTCCGGCGATCGTAGCCGGCGTCGAACGCATCGTCATGGCGGTCCCCGCCCCCGGCGGCGAACTCAACCCGCTGGTGCTCGCGGCGGCGCGGCTGTGCGGGGTGAGCGAGATTTACCGGATCGGCGGCGCGCAGGCGATCGCCGCACTCGCCTACGGTGCCGGTCCGATCCGCCCGGTGGCCAAGATCGTCGGGCCGGGAAACGCCTATGTGGCGGCGGCCAAGCGGCAGGTGTTCGGCCAGGTCGGCATCGACATGATCGCCGGTCCCTCCGAAGTGCTGGTGATCGCCGATGGCGCCAACGATCCCGACTGGATCGCGGCCGACCTCCTGGCGCAGGCCGAGCACGACGCGGCAGCGCAATCGATCCTGGTGACGGACGACGCCGGGTTCGCCGACGCGGTCGCGGCCGCCGTTGAACGGCAGCTTCCGCTGCTGCCGCGCCGCGAGACCGCGTCTGCCAGTTGGCGCGACTTCGGCGCCATCATCCTGGTCGCCGGCCTCGACGCCGCGCTGCCGATTGCCGATCGCATCGCCGCCGAGCATGTGGAACTGGCGTTCGACGATGCCGACGCCTTTGCCGACCGGCTGCGCAATGCCGGCGCAATCTTCATCGGACGCCACACGCCGGAAGTGATCGGCGATTATGTCGGGGGCTCCAACCACGTGCTGCCGACGGCGCGTTCGGCGCGGTTCGCCTCCGGCCTGTCGGTGCTCGACTTCGTCAAGCGCACATCGGTGCTGAAACTCGGGCCTGAGCAACTGGCCGCGCTCGGGCCGGCGGCGGTGACGCTTGCCCGGGCCGAGGGGCTCGATGCCCATGCCCGCTCCGTCGCCATCCGGATGAACCGTTGAGGCGCCGATGACGAACAAGCTGCCGCCCAATGCGCGCCTGATGGATGTGGAACTGGACGAGTCGATCGGCCGGTCGACGCCCGACGTCGAACATGAACGTGCCGTCGCGGTGTTCGATCTCATCGAGGAGAACCGGTTCCAGCCCGCGGGCGATGGCGAGAGCGGACCCTACAAGCTCAGGCTGTCCCTGGCCGAGCACCGACTTGTATTCGCCGTGTCGCGCGAGGGCGGCGACCATGTCGTCTCGCATATCCTGTCGCTGACGCCCTTCCGCCGGATCGTGAAGGACTATTACATGATCTGTGAAAGCTACTACGAAGCGATCCGCACCTCCTCGCCCAGCCAGATCGAGGCGATCGACATGGGCCGGCGCGGGCTGCACAATGAGGGCTCGCAGACCCTGATGGACCGGCTCGATGGCAAGATCCACATGGATTTCGACACGGCGCGCCGACTGTTCACCCTCGTTTGCGTCCTGCATTGGCGCGGGTGAAGCGGTGGCGGCGAACGGCACGGCAAACGGCACAAACGGGCACAGGTTGATGCCGAAATCCGTGCTGTTCCTGTGCGGGCTCAATTGCGTACGTTCACCCATGGCCGAGCAGATTGCCAGGAAGGCGCTCGGCGATCGGGTCTTCATCGCATCGGCGGGGCTTTCGACCGGGGAGCCGGATCCGTTCGTGGAAGTCGTTCTCGACGAAATCGGCCTGAAGCCGGCGGCGCATGCGCCGCGCTCGCTCGACGACCTCGACGATACCTATTTCGACGTGGTGATCGCGCTGACGGACGAGGCGCGGGCGGCGGCGGAGGATGCGGCGCGCGGCATGGCAACCGACGTGGAATACTGGCCCGTGCACGATCCGACCGGGACGGCCGGCAGCCGCGAGCAGGTACTCGATGCCTATCGGGCCGTGCGCGACGACCTCGCCCGGCGCATCGGACAGCGGTTCTCCGCCGGCGCGGCATGACGACTGGCGGACGAGTTCACAAACGCCGGACAATCATATAGGGTCCGCGCGATTTTCCGGCCGGAGACGGCCGGGCAAACCCCAGGAGACAGAATGCCGAAGGAAGAAGTCCTGGAATTTCCAGGCGTCGTGACCGAACTTTTGCCGAACGCGATGTTTCGCGTGAAACTCGAAAACGAGCATGAAATCGTGGCCCACACCGCCGGGCGAATGCGCAAGAACCGCATCCGCGTGCTGACGGGCGACAAGGTCCTGGTCGAGATGACGCCCTACGACCTGACCAAGGGCCGCATCACCTACCGGTTCAAGTAAGGCGCGTCCGGCCCGGTGCCGGACTGGCGGGGAACACGCTCCATGAGCGCATTGCAGAAGCTCGTGCTGGCTTCCGGCTCACCCAGGCGGGTCATGCTGCTCGAACAGGCCGGCATCGAGCCCGACGAACTCATTCCGGTGGACATGGACGAGACGCCGTTGCGCAGCGAGCATCCGCGCTCGCTGGCCAAGCGGCTGGCCTTTGAAAAGGCGACGCGGGCGCATGCGCGGCTGGGCAGCGACGGCGAGGCCTATCTGCTGGCCGCTGACACGGTGGTCTCCGTCGGCCGGCGCATCCTGCCCAAGGCCGAAACGATCGAGGAAGCGCAATATTGCCTGCGGCTGCTTTCGGGCCGCGCGCATCGGGTCCACACCGCCATCAGCCTGATGACGCCGGGCGGCAAGCACCGGCAGCGGCTGGTGGAAACGCGCGTGCGGTTCAAGCGGCTGTCGCGCGAGGAAATCGAAAGCTATCTGGCGTCGGGCGAGTGGCGCGGCAAGGCCGGCGGATACGCCATCCAGGGTCTGGCAGCGACCTTCGTGGTCAAGCTCGTCGGCTCGTACACGAACGTGGTCGGGCTGCCGCTCCACGAGACGGTGACGCTCCTGACCGGCGAGGGTTTCCGCGTGCACTTCAACTGGCTCAAGGGCAGTTCTCCGGCATGACCGGCCCGGACCCCGAGAAGGTCACGCCGCTCCGGCCGCGGGTGAAGTGCCCGGAATGCGGAAAGCCGGTGCAACGGGCGCATTTCCCGTTCTGCTCGCCGCGCTGCAAGGCCGTCGACCTCAACCGGTGGCTTTCGGGAGCCTATGTGCTCCCGCGACCGCTGAACGATGACGACCTGGCGGCGGATGCCCCTGAAAACTAATGCTCCGGCACGCTGGACAGCGGGTTTTATGATGCTATAAACCGCCCGCTTCGGGTGGATTGCCAACGCCACCCGGCTGGCCCCCGGGTCGGCAAGCATGGTTTGCCCAGGTAGCTCAGTTGGTAGAGCACATGACTGAAAATCATGGTGTCGGTGGTTCGATTCCGCCCCTGGGCACCATCCTTTCTTCCCAAGATAAAACACAGGTCGCCGAAAACATTGCGGTTCCGGTCGTTCGCGACCTCGCCACTGTTTATACCTTCTCATCGCTATGCCTTGAAACGCACGCAATGCGAGCAAGGTTGCGCGTGAGCGAAGCGAAGCGGACGGGCGTTCCTCACCTGCCATTGTCGGATTTGACGATTCGCAAGGCTGCCCGGAGAGGCAGGCCCTTTCGGCGGAGCGATAGGGACGGCCTGCATTTGCCCGTCCATCCGGCGGGCGGGAAGCTCTGGCAATTCCGCTCCAGGCAGGGCGGAAAGGCCAACATCCTGTCATTCGGCACACATCCGGTCGTTCCCCTTGCCGACGCTCGGCAGAAACGGGATGCGGTGAAACGGCAACGCGCCTGACATTGGGGATTGGTGCAAAGACGTATCTTGAGAACCTCAGGCCCAGTGGCGCCGCGGAAACGGCTTTGGCCAAAACGTCCTGGCTGCTGCGCGATCTCGCCGCGCGAACGGCCGATTGCGTTTCCGCGAATCCCGCTTCCGCTGGTGCCGTTCCAATGCCCCCGGACGATGGTGGAGACAACCATTCGCATCGCGGTGTCTGAGGCTTCGCGCGCCGAAAGTGCCGCCAGCAAAAACGTCCCGGACGGCGTCTCCGGTCCCGTGGCGATACTGCCGGTGGATCGGGTGCCAGTTGCCGAACTCGGGCGGCAGGTCGCGCCAAGGCACGCCAGACTGCGCCACACAGTGACCTTGTTTTACTTCATTTCTATGTAAGAGTATTTACTTGCGGCTTTCGCATAAACGCGATCACTGTCCGAACAATTCACTTTTCGCGAGAGTGAATTACTGCATGCCCGATCTACTGACTTATATTCAAGCAGCATACGTCGCAGCTTTGACTATAGTTAGCATCAGTACAGCTTCTTGCGCCGATTTCCCTTGTGCTTCAACTGCTGCTTTTGTGATACAAAACAACATCATTCGAATTTCGAGATTCAAGATGGACCGGCAAGCCAGGCAAAAATGACCTCGCAGTAAAATGCGAAAGTAATGCGCGTGTATTTCGAGGTATTTTTCTACAAACGGATGAAAGAAGAGAGGTTTTCACCTCTCTTCCATCCGAAGCCCACCGCCCGCCCCCAAGCGACGAGGCCACAGATCGGTAATGGCAGGGCCTCAGAATTTTACCGAGAGCTTTGCCCTGCCGCCGTAGCTGGTGGATCCCGAGCCGAAATCACCGAAGGCAACGCCGCTGAATGACGTGTTCTCGTTGATTTTCGCATCGAAACCGGTCTCGATCGAACCGAACACGCCGCTCGACACGCCACTGACGGAGATGCCGAAAGCCGACATCGACCGCGATGCGGTCGCCCATTTGGCCCCGGCGCGGATGAAGCCCGTCGTCTTCTCATCGAAACGATGATGGAGGCCAGCCAGCGCGCCGACCGTCAGAACGTTCGCAGCGCTGCCGTCGACAGCGATCCCGGCCGAGTCGGTGAACGCGTCCCCGGAGGTCGCGGAATAGGCGGCATAGGCACGCAGATCGATCCACGAAGCGTCCGAGACCGGCCTGACGATGCCGACAGCGCCATTGACCATGAGCATCGTCGCATTCTGGGTTGCCGTCGAGCCGAAAATACCATTGGCCAGATCGGTGCTGGAAAACGCCACGGCGCCGAGCGGCGACCCGTAGAAGCCGTTGTCCGACATGGCCCGGGCATAGGTACCCAAACCATAATTCATGCCCTGAGATCCGCCGGTTGACCATTCGGCGCCGGTTCTGTTGACAAAAGCGAAGGCGCCGACAACCCGCTGTCCGCAGGCCAGTCCCATACGTTCCGAAAGGTCGGTTTCGACGCCGAAAGCGCCGCCGAAGGACCAGCTGCTTGCTCCGCCGAGGAACGAGGAGCCGGACCCCTCCACCTGCGACCAGAAACGCCGACGATTCGCGTCGTTGCAGGCTTGCGAAGAGCCCTGCCCAGCGGCGGCGAACGCCGCGTCGTCGGCGACACTTCCCGAAACTCCGCCGCCCGAAGGCCCGCCACTGACCGCGGACGGGCCGACGCCGGCCGAACCGGCGCCAGCGAAGGCGATGTCCTGGCCACGCGCTGGCGAACCCGAAAGGCTGCCGCCCGAATAGCCGCCGAGCGAATCGGCCGTGATGTTCGGCATCCATTGCATGTAGAGGCCGCCAGCGGCGTCCTCCACCAGGAAGAACGCGACCGCGCCCGAGGTCGGGTCGGATACGAACGTATAATTGTCCGATGCGATGACGCTGGCCAATCCGCCCAGGCCGGGGTCGGTCAGGTCGGCGGCCATGGTGTCAACAAGCACGATCGATCCCGACGTGCCGATCAGGCTCGGAATGCTGAAGCCGGCCAGCGCCAGATCGACGCTCGTGACGCCGGAAGGCGTCGCGGCGCCGACGACCGCAATGGTATCGGCTTGACCGAGACCGGTCGAAGACGAATCGCCGAAGTCGTTTGCGAGGGAGAAATCGACGTCGAAGGCGAGCATGCCGCCGTCCTGCGGCGCGAAGGTCTCGACCCACAGGATTTCGTTCGTTCCGCCGCTGTACTGGAGATTGACGATGCCGCCCGACAGGTTGTTGAACGTCTCAAGACCGTCGAAGGTGGTCAGGCCGTCGCGAATGTTGATGATGCCGGCATTGTTGATCGTGTCGTCGGCACCGTAGAATTCGTTGAAAAAACCGGTTCCAGGCGTCCAGATCGCGCCGGCCAGATTGTTCAGCGTGAAGGTCAGCGACCCTTCGGAGTGGATACGACCGACAATTTCGCCGCCGGCCTCGTTGTTGATGATGTTGTTGCCGAACCAGGACCAGATCGCGTCGCCGCCCGCGTCGCCTTCCGCGGCGCCTGTATCCGTCGTGTCGCGAATGACGCCGGCATTGTTGGTCGTCGCCAGGCCGCCGGCCAGTGTTGCAGTCAGCAGGCCGTATTCGGTGCCCTGCACGATTGCGCCGGCAGCGATGTCGAGCGTGGCTTGTCCGTTGTCTGTCGACATGCCGATGCCGCGCACGCCCGTGATCGTGCCGCCGTCAATGGCGATCGAGGTCACGCCGTCGCCGTTGTCGGTAAAGATGCCATACTGGGTCAGGCCGGTGACGTCCTGATCCGTCTGGACGGTGATCGCGCCATCGCCGAGCGCCAGCGCGACGATCCCGGAAAGCCCACCGGTCACCGGACCATTCCCCGTCACGGTGACATCGCCGCCGGCGCCGACATTCGACCAAACGCGGATGCCGTCGCCCGCCGTGCCGTTGATCGCGCCATTGTCGGTCACGACGATGTTTCCACCCGCGCCAGCCAGGGTGGCGCCGGCAAGGATTTCGACCCCGTCGGCCAACCCGGAAATGTTGCCATTGCCGGAGACAGTGATATCGCCGCCAAGTCCGAGGTTGGAATAGGCCCGGATTCCGTCGGCCGCGAAGCTGATGATGTTGCCGTTGCCGGTTATGGTGATGTCGCCGTTGCCGGAGCCGTCTCCACCGGTCCATGCCTCGATGGCATCGCCGACGGCGCCGACCGAGGTGTTGTTGTTGATGATGATGTCGCCGCCGAGGGTCGTCCACGCCCGGACGCCGTCGGCGATTTCTCCGGTTATGACGCCGTTGTCCGACACGACGATATCGCCGTTCACGCCGTCGGTGCTGGACGTCCACGCGATAACGCCTTCGCCGCCGGTCAGGTCGCCGTTGCCGGTCACGGTCAGGTTTCCGCCGGGAATGGATTCGACGTAGACCGCCGTCGCCGGACCGGCAATGCCACCAAGGAAATTGACAACCGAAATGTCGCCGCCTGCCGAAATGGCGTAGACGCCATAGGCACCGGCGTTGATCGTCCCCGTGCCAAGTCCGTCAGCGGTGATGGCGCCCGTCGTCGTCCCGGTGAGGATGCCGGTGTTGGCGGAATTGATGGTTCCGGCCATGTTCATGAGGATGTCCGCCGTCCAGCTCCGGGTCCAGATGCCGTAGCCCGATGTCGCGATCGTCACCCCGCCCAGGACATTCGTCGTGTTGCCCACGCCGGTCGCCGCGAGAAGCTCGGTATTCACCCAGATGTCGGTCGCGTGGTCGGCGGTTACATTCACGACTTCCGGAACAAAGGAATTGCCGACAAGGAACCACGGGTTGACCGCTGGCCCAAAAGGGACCGCAGGACCGCCATTGAGGCTATAGTCGCCATCGGCTCGCGCCGGGCTGACCGACTAGGCAAGCGCGATGGCCACCGTCGACACCGAAAGCAAGGCACGACGACGGAAGTCGCGGGCCTTTGCGTCACTCACGCCCAAAGCATCAGCGATTCTCATTCTACAGCCCCCACTTCGATTAAGAAAAACTTCCCTTGGTGAAGCTCGCTAGCTTTCGAACCAGTTGTCCGTCAAGGCTCAACGCGCCAAAAAATGCAATGATTTCAATATTTTATCGTCTACCTTGCGCCGCTCTTACATCGCCACGAATTCTTGATTTTGTGTCCTGCATTTTTGATATTTCAGGACACACCTTCCGGGAGGCCCTGCTTTGAAATAAACGGGCGGAATGATTTCGGGCGAACCCTACATTCGTGCAGTCAATCTGATCGGCCTTGAGGAGCTGCTGGCCGAGCACGGATGCGATGCGCATTCGATGATGGCCGAAGTCGGTTTGCCGCCGAGTGCACTGGGGGAACTTGACCGGCTGGTTTCCTTTCGCCGCGTCGCCGCGCTGTGGGAAATCGCCACGCTTCGCCACAACATCGAACACTTCGGTTTGCTCACCTCAAAAAATTGCCACCCGGACTATGTCCAACTCGGCCCGACAATCTGGATGGCGAGTTTCGTGCGCACGCTCGGCGAGTGGGTGGAGACCGCAATGCGTTATTGGCGGTTCCATACCAACGGGTTCTTCCTGCAGCTGATCGAGCCTGAAGGAGATGAAACGATTCTGTTGCGCGTCCATTTCGACGCGCTTTCGCTACCTGCGCGCCAGGTGACCGAAGCCACCATCGCCAATATCGTTGGCGTGTGTCGGGTGATCGCAAATCGCCCCGACGAAAATCCGATAGAAGTGCGGTTTCAACACAGCAAACCTTCCGACACCAGCATGCATACCGAGCTGTTCCGATGCCCGGTGAAATTCGGATGCGACCATGTCGAGATCGTCGCCCCGCGGCAAATCCTGAGCTACGCGACGAACGGAAGCCTGCGCGTCCTCAAGCCGCTGATGCGATTGTATGTCTCCGAGCGCATACGCCGCATGCGGCTGGTCGATCATTCCTTCGCCAGTACGGTCGCCTTGACCATTACTTCCATTCTTGGCGCGGGCGCTTGCAATGTCGAATCCGTCTCCAAGTCGCTCGATGTCAATCCAAAGACGCTTCAGCGGCAATTGGCCAAGGAAGGGACCAGTTTTTCGGACATAATGGAAAAAGTCCGCGAGAGCATGGCCCGGCATCTTCTGGTGGAAACCGACGCCTCTGTCGGAAGCGTCGCAGGATTGCTCGACTAATCCGGCACCGCGCCGTTCACGACTGCTTTCAAGCGCTGGACCGGCGCCTCCCCCCTGCAATACAGGAAGATCGGTCGCTCGAAACGCGATAATCTCGAAGCAATACCATCCATGGCAATTTGACAATGCTCGGGAAAACCCGGATTTATTCATCCGAGATACCCATCCATCAGCATTCCCGTTAGCTATTTCAGGACAACGCTTCCAAGCGGAAACGGTCGCAATTGCATGACGCAGATCTGTCACCGCGCGCGGCATCATATCTACAAGCCAAGATGGGTCCGGATCATGCCACCGCGCGTGCCGTGCGCCAGCGCGTCCCCGCTGGTTCGCCTCATCCGGCCCTTTCGCCGGCGTGGTCCGAGTGACCTGCAACCGGAACTTCATCCAGCGGCGATCAGAGCCACTTCAGTTGCGCCATTGGGCGCGGGTTGAGCAACCGGCGCAGACGCGGGGCTATCCATGGGCGCGGCGTCGGGGCCGGTTTCAGTGACGGTTCCGGTGAAGGCCGCCGGGGTTTGTTAGCCGAGCGGGTTGTGCGGCCTCGCGCTGTTGAAGTCGTGCCGCCATTCGGCGATGGCGCTTCGCGCGTGATCAAGGCCGAAGAACAGGCGTTCGTTCGACGGCCCGTCGCGCATCCGCCGTTGAAGGATTCGAGGTCGCCGCTCCGCATCGGCTTGCCCCGGGGCGATGCAGTGCCTTTCCAGGCGCCTCAGCGCACGCGCCTGGGCGCCGTGCGGCGGATCAGCGGCGGGTAATGGCCGGGATCGGGCGTCTCGATCATCGTCGGCGTGTTCCTGGTCGACAGGCTGCGTTCCCAGTCGACCGCGGTGCTGACGATGTGGTCGAGGTCATCGTGGCGCGGTTCCCAGCCGAGAACGGCCCGGATGCGCGCCGGGTCGGCGATCACGCGGGCCAGATCGCCGGGGCGACGCGGGGCGACTCGAACCTCGAAGTCGCGGCCGGTGGCGCGCTTCACGGCGCCGATCAGCTGGCGGACCGAAAAACCGCGCCCGTAGCCGCAATTGGCCGTCAGGCTCGGCGCACCGCTTCGCAGATGATCGAGCGCCAGGCCATGGGCGGCGACGAGATCGGAGACATGGATGAAGTCGCGCTCGCCGGTGCCATCGGCGGTGGCGTAGTCGTCGCCGAACACCTCCATGTAGGGGCGCTTGCCGAGCGCCGTTTCGCAGGCGACCTTCAGCAGATGCGTGGCGCCGGGGGTCGACTGGCCGGTCCGGCCCTTCGGATCGGCGCCGGAGACGTTGAAGTAACGCAGGGCGACATAGCTGAATGCATGCGCGGCGGCGACATCGGCCAGCATGCGCTCGATCATCAGCTTCGAGGCGCCGTACGGCGTGACCGGGACGGCGGCATGGTCCTCGCCAACCGGCGCATCGCCGACGGCGCCGTAGATCGCCGCGGTGGAGGAGAAGACGAAATGGCCGACGCCGGCCCTGACCGTCTCCTCAAGCAGCAGGCGCGAGGCACAGGTGTTGTTGGCATAGTAACCGAGCGGATCGGCCACCGATTCCGGCACGACCACGGATCCGGCGAAGTGGATCACCGCGTCGATGGGGTGCAGCGAAAACACGGTGCGCAACAGATCGCGATCGGCAATGTCGCCGACATGGAGACGCGCTTCCGCCGGCACGGCCCAGGCAAAGCCGGTCGACAGCCGGTCGATGACGACGACGTCCTCGCCGCGATCGAGGAGTTCCCAGACCATGTGGCTGCCGATGTAGCCGGCGCCGCCGGTGACAAGTACGGCCATGACGCATCCGTATGAGAGACGACGGCCAAGACCCTATCATCCCGGGATTAACAAAATGGCCCGTCAATCCTCGCGGAAGGCGCGGTTGAAGGAATCGCGAACCGGCCGCGTCAGATAGTCCAGGAAGGTGCGATCCCCGGTCGACAGCATCGCTTCCACCGGCATGCCGGGATAGATGCGTTCGCGATCGAAGCTGTCTGGAAGCTCGTTCTCGATCTTGAGGCGCGCGACATAGTAGTTTTCCTTCGTCGCCGGATCGACGAGCCTGTCGGCCGAGATATAGGTGATAACGCCGGGCACTTCCGGGGTCGTGCGCGCGTTTAGCGCGGAAAAGCGCAGGCGCGCAGCCTGCCCGAGGTGCACGACATCGATGTCGGCCGGGCGAAGCCGGGCCTCGATCACCAGGTCGCGCGACGTCGGTAGCAGTTCAATGACGGGTTCGCCGGGACGGATGACGGCGCCGGGCGTGTTGTAGAGCGTGCGGACCACGATGCTGTCGGTGGGCGCGCGCACGATCGTGCGGTCGAGAATCGACTGCGCGGCGCGGATCTGCTCGGCAAGGTCGGCCGACTTCGTGCGCAGTTCATTCAGCTCAGCGATGGCTTCCTCGACCCGCGAAGTGGTCAGGCGCTCGATCTGCTGGCGGCTTTCCATGATCTGGCTGGCCGACGAGGCCAGTTGCGAGGTGATCGCGCCGACCTGACCGATCAGATCGGCCTCGGCGCGCAACAGGTCGGTATATTCGGAACGATTGGTCAGGCCCTTGTCGAGCAACGCCTTCTTGCGGCCGATCTCGTCGTGGACCAGTTCGAGCTGGTCGGCGCTGGCCTTCTTCTGCGCTTCGAGCCCGACCACGGATTCCTCCAGCGCGCCGACGCGCTGCCTGAGGATTTCGCTTTCGGCGCGGAAACGGGCGAGCCGCGCATCGAATTCGCGCCGCTGATCGTCGACGAGCGGCGCCAGTTCTCCGCCCGGCAGGATCGTCGAGAACGCCGGCTCGGGCATGCGGTCGAGGCCGTCGCGCTCGCCAAGCAGGCGGGCGGAGCGCGCCTCGAGCGCAATCAGCTGCTTGGCCAGGCGGTTGAGATCGGCTTCCGGGCGCGTCCGGTCGAGCGTCAGCAGCGCCTCCCCGACGACGACCTTCTGGCCTTCCTCGACATTGACGGTTTCGACAATGCCGCCTTCCAGATGCTGGATGGACACGTTCTGCCCGGCGGCCGCGACAATTCCCGGCGCGATGGCCGCGCCGTCCAGGGGTGCCGTCGCCGCCCAGATGCCGAAACCGCAGGCAAACGCGATGATCGTCGAATAACCGGCCAGCGAAATGCGGCCGACGTCGGTCGGCAGGTCGTTCCGCCAGTCGCCGGGTGTCGTTTGAAGGGTCATGGCTTGCGGTCTCCCGGCCCCGGAACCGGCCTCAATCTGTAGGGCTGGGCCATGCGTGCGCCGGGATTTGGCGCATTTTGCGGCGGTACGGCCGCCGGGCCGCGCGCAACCCCTGCCTCGGCAAGCGAGCGCAAGACCTCGGCGGCCGGCGCGAACTTCTCGATCTGGCCGTCGCGGAGAACCATGATCCGATCGCACTTGCCGGCAATCGACGGGCGGTGGGTGACGATGATGACGGTCGCCCCCCGGGCCCGCGCGGCGGCCACGGCCTTCTCGAGGGCGGCTTCACCCTCCTGATCGAGATGGGCATTGGGTTCGTCGAGGATGATCAACCTGGGATCGCGGAAGAACGCCCGGGCAAGCGCGATCCGCTGGCTCTCGCCGCCCGACAGGCGGTGGGCTCCCGGGCCGACGATCGTGTCGTAAGCCCGCGGCAACGCCATGATGAGGTCGTGCGACCGGGCCGCCATCGCCGCCTTGACCGAATCGTCGCCTGCATCGGGATCGGCGGCGAAACGCGAAATGTTCTCCCCGACCGTGCCGGAGAAGAGTTCGACTTCCTGCGCCATGTACCCGACATGGACGCCGAGCGCCTCGGAGTCCCAGGCCTTGATGTCGGCGCCGTCCATGCGCACCGAGCCGGATTTCGGCTCGATGGCGCCGACGAGCAGGCGCGCCAAGGTCGATTTTCCGGCCCGGCTCGGGCCGACGATGGCGATGGTCTCGCCGGCCGCGATGGCGAAGGTCAGGCGCTTGATCAGCGGAAGCGCGCCGGGATCCGACCCGGGCGGAAAATAGACGAGGTTGTCGACCGACACCGCGCCGGTCGGCGCCGGCAGATCGGTGCGGCTGGCCTCGCGAGCCAGGGCCAGGCGTTGCGCCAGCCCGGAAAGCCGCTTCCAGGCCTGCCCGGTATCGGCGATCTGACGCCATCCGTTGATCACCTGATCGATCGGCTGAAGCGCGCGACCGGAAATGATCGAGGCCGCGAAGATCATGCCGGCCGTCATCTCCTTCGACAGGACGAGCCATGCGCCGAGGCCGAGCGTCACGATCTGCAGCCCGAGCCTGACGGTGCGGGAAATGCCGCCATAGCGCGAGTTGACGCGGGCCACGGCATCGCCGATGCGCGCCGACTGGGCGAAGCGGCGGCCCCAGCGCTGCGTCATCGCCCCCATCATGCCGAGCGCCCGGATGGATTCGAGGTTGCGCGCCGCGACCTGGGCGACGGCATTGGCGGCGACCGCCGCGTCGACGGCCTCCTGCGCCCCGGCCTGGGTGGCGGTGCGGTTGAACCAGGCAATGAGGAAAAGGACCAGGATGCCGGCCAGCGTCACCAGGCTGAGAAGCGGGTGAACGAAATAGAGCACGATCAGGAACAGCGGCGCGAACGGCAGGTCAAAAAGGGTGAATGCCGCGCGGTTCGACAGGAAGGCGCGAACGGACGCCAGGTCGCGCAGCGCCGGCTCGGTACCGGTAGCCGCGCCGGGGGAGGATATGGCGATCCTGAAGGCGGCCGCCCCGAGTTCACGGTCGATCCTGAGGGCGATCCGGCCGGCATAACGTGCGCGAACCTCGTCGACGATACCGAGCACCAAGAGGCCGGCCATGGCGATAATGGTCAGGAACACCAGCGTGTCGCCGCTCGAGGCGGGGAGGACCCGGTCATAGACCTGAAGCAGATAGAGCGGGATGATCAGCAGCAGCACGCTGACGACCGCGGAAAACACCGCGAGGTCGATCACCGCCCGTTTCATGAATCCGAAGGCGCCCTGCATTCCCCTGCCCTTCCCCGCTCAGCCCGGATATCCATATCCTCGCATGGCTGACGCGGAGTTAACACCGGTCAGTACGGCGCGTACGCCGCGGACCGGCGATCCGGGCGCCGGACGCATCAGGGGCTCCATCCCGACAGTCGCGCCGCGGCCATCGAGACGTCATCGGCGCGGCGAAGGAAGCACATGCGGAAGCAGCCCTCCCCGCCCGGCCCGAACGCGGTGCCGGGCGCAAGGCCGATCCCGGCCTCGTCGATGATGCGCAGCACATCGCGCGCCGGGTCGGTCACGCCGCGGATCCGGAAGAACAGGTAGAAGGCGCCCTGCGGCAGGGCGATCTCGAATGCCGGGTTCTGCGACAGGATCTGCACGGCGCGGTCGCGGTTGGCGCGCGCCTTGGCAACCTGCGCGGCGATGAACCCGTCGCCGGACTCCAGCGCCCGGACCGCCGCCTTCTGGATGAACTGCGCGACACCGGAGGTGGAATACTGGATGAGGTTCTCGAACACCTGTTGCAGCGACGGATGGGCCACGATCCAGCCGACGCGCCAGCCGGTCATCGCCCAGTTCTTGGAGAAGGAATTGACGAAGATCACGCGGTCGCCGTCTTCCATCACGTCGAGGAACGACGGGGCGCGACCCTCGCCATAATGGAACAGCGCATAGATTTCGTCGGCGATGATCCACAGGCCATGACGGCGGGCGATCGCAAGCAGCGCGGCAAGTTCGGCGCGCGATGCCGTCCAGCCGGTCGGATTGGACGGCGTGTTGACGAACAGCGCCCGCGTGCGCGGCGTGACGGCGGCCTCGACGCCGGACAGGTCGAGCCTCCAGCATCCGTCGACAAGGCCCAGCAGCACCGGCTGCGCCTTTACGCCGGCAATACCGGCGGCGGCGGCGAAATTGGGCCAGGCCGGCGACAGGTAGATCACCTCGTCGCCGGCGCCGGCGACCGCCTGCAGCGCAAGCTGGATCGACTGCATGCCCGACGCGGTGACCAAGAATTCCTCCGACCGGAACGGTCGGCCGAAGTGGCGCGTGTGATAGCGGGCCAGTGCCTCCCGCAATTCCGGGATGCCACGCTGCCAGGTGTAGAAGGTCTCTCCGGCGCGCAACGCCTCGATGGCGGCCTCGCGGATGAAGTCAGGCGTGGTCTCATCGCCCTCGCCCGCCCAGAGCGGGATGAGGCCGGGCTTCAGCCGACCATAGTTCATCGCGGCGACGATGCCGCTTTCCGGGGCGCTGGCGGCTTCGGGCCGCAGATTGTCAAGCAATGTCATGGCCGACATCGGTACGTTCAGGCCGCGAAAAAGAAAAGGCCCGGCAGATGCGCCGGGCCTTCGCTTCGAGACCGACCGGCGATCACTTGCCCTTGGAGAGCAGGTCCCGGATCTCGGTGAGAAGCTGCACGTCGGCCGGAGGCGCCGCAGGGGCTTCCGGAGCAGGCGCCGCCTTCATGCGGTTCACCGCCTTGACCATCAGGAAGATGATCCAGGCCAGGATCAGGAAGTTGACCAGCACCGTCAGGAAACTGCCATAGGCGAAAACGGCGCCCTGTTCCCTCGCCGCCGTCAGGGTCGGCGCGGTGACGGCCGACGACAAGCCGACGAAGTAGTTCGAGAAGTCGATGCCGCCGAAGATCGCGCCGACAACCGGCATGATGATGTCATCGACAAGCGAGCCGACAATCTTGCCGAATGCCCCGCCAATAATCACGCCGACGGCGAGATCCATGACATTGCCCTTGGCAATAAAGGCCTTGAATTCCTCAAGCATATCCGGTGTCCCCGTTTACATTAGAGTTTCTTGAACTGCGGGCCGTGCGGCAACCGAGTCCGCGTCCACTCTAGCATAAAGCGCAAGGCCGGTAAGGGGCGTTGCAAACGCCGGCGGACCGCGGTCCGCATTGGACAAGGCCCGTAGCCTGTGTTTGTTTCGGCGGGAAGAGTTCGCAACGAAACGGGGACAGGGCATGCAGGGGTGGGTCATCGTCGTCCTGGCGATCGCCTATGTGACGCTGCTGTTCGTCATCGCCAGCGCCGGCGACCGGCGCGCGGCGCGCGCCGGGCCGATTTCCGACCGGCCGCTGATCTACGGGCTCTCGCTGGCGATCTACTGCACATCCTGGACCTTCTTCGGGTCCGTCGGCGTCGCCTCGGAACGCGGCTTCGAGTATGTGGCGATCTATGCCGGGCCGGTGCTGGTCTTCCTCGTCGGCTTTCCGTTCCTGCGGCGCGTGGTGCGGCTGTCGAAGGCCGAACGCATCACCTCGATCGCCGACTTCCTGGCCGCGCGCTACGGCAAGAGCTTCCTGGTCGCCTCGATCGCCACGCTGATCGCCATCATCGGCACGGTGCCCTACATCGCGCTGCAGCTCAAATCGATCGCCGGCTCGCTGAGCCTGATGGTCGGGCACTATTCTCCCGGCACCAACCCGGAGGATTACTTCTTCGGTGACATCGCCCTGATTGTCGCGGTGCTCCTGGCCGCCTTCACCGTGCTGTTCGGGACGCGCCATACCGACGCCACCGAACACCAGGACGGGCTCGTGCTGGCCGTCGCGGTGGAATCGATCATCAAGCTCGCCGCCTTCATCGCCGTCGGCATCAGCGTCACCTTCGTCCTCTATGGCGGCGCGGAAACGATCCTGGCGTCGGCCGCGCGAAATCCCGATGTCGCGGCGGCATTCGGCTATCGTCCGTCGCTGGCAACCTGGATCGTGCTGACGGCCATCAGCGGTTTCGCCATCCTGCTGCTGCCGCGCCAGTTCTATGTCTCGATCGTGGAGAACCGCACCGACCGGGAACTGAGGACCGCCCGCTGGCTGTTCCCGGCCTATCTGGTGGCCATCAACATCTTCGTCGTGCCGGTGGCGTTCGCCGGCCTTTCGCTGCTTGGATCCTCGGCGAGCGCCGACCTCTACGTGCTGGCCATTCCGCTGACCCGCGGCCAGGACCTGCTTGCCATCGCCGCCTTCATCGGCGGCCTCTCGGCGGCGACGGCGATGGTGATCGTCGAATGCGTCGCGCTGGCAATCATGATCTCCAACGACCTCATCATCCCGTTGTTCATCCGCCGCCTGTTGCGCCCCGACGCCAGCGAGGCGGAGGACTGGACGCGCGTGATCCTGACGATCCGGCGCGGCGCGATCTTCTTCATCCTGTTTGCCGCCTTTCTCTATTACCGGGAGACTTCCGGAAACGAGAAGCTCGCCGCGATCGGCCTGCTGTCCTTCGCCGCGATCGCGCAATTCGCGCCGCCCTTCTTCGGCGGCCTGATCTGGCGCGGCGCCAATGCGCGCGGCGCGGCGGCGGGCCTGATCGCCGGCATCGCCGTCTGGGCCTACACGCTGCTCCTGCCGACTTTCCTTCCGGGCGACGCGCCGCTGCTCGTCGACGGTCCGCTCGGGATCGCGACCCTGCGCCCGCAATCGATGTTCGGCATCGATGCGCTGCCGCTCAACCACGGGGTTTTCCTGAGCCTGGTGGTCAACACGCTGGTGTTCGTCTTCGCTTCGCTGACGCGCTCCCAGACCGCGCTCGAGCGCAACCAGGCCGCCATCTTCGTGCCGCGCGAGGCCGCGCCTTCGCTGCCGCGCAAGATGAAGACCACGGTGACGGTGGGCGAACTGAAGGAAACGATTGCGCGATATCTCGGCAACGAACCGGCGCAGCGCGCCTTCCATCGCTTCGAACTCACCGAGGGGCGGCGCTTCCGCGACGGCGAAGCGGTCAATGACAGCATCGCCCGCTACGCCGAACATCTGCTGGCCAGCGCCATCGGGTCGTCGTCGGCGCGGCTGGCACTTTCGCTGCTGTTCCAGCGAAGCGACAAGAGCACGCGCGCCACGCTGAGGCTGCTGGACGACGCCTCGGTTGCCATCCAGCAGAATCGCGGCCTGCTGCAAACCGCTCTCGACCAGATGGAGCAGGGGATCACCGTGCTTGACGCCGACATGCGGCTGACCTGCTTCAACCGGCAGTTCAGGCACCTGTTCGGGCTGAACGAGGAACTCTGCCAGGTGGGTGTGCCGCTGGAACGGGCGCTGACGTTCCTGTCGGCGCGCCACGAAATCTCGGCCGGCGACGAGACGATCGTGCTCAAGAAGCTGAGCGACTGGGCAAAGCCGTTCGTCATCGAACTCGCCCGCAGCGGCAAGATCATCGAGGTGCGCGCCAACCCAATGCCCGAAAGCGGCTTTGTCGTCACCTACACCGACATTTCCTCCCATGTGGAAGCCGACAAGGCGCTCAAGCGCGCCAACGAAACGCTGGAGCAACGCGTCATCGACCGGACGGCGGAACTGCTGCGGGTCAACGAGGAACTCGTCCAGGCGCAGATCCTCGCCGAGGAAGCCAATCTGGGAAAGACGAAGTTCCTCGCCGCCGCCGGGCATGACATCCTGCAACCGCTCAACGCCGCCAGGCTCTACTGCTCGTCCCTCATCGCCCGCACCAAGGACGAGACGTTGTCCGACGGGGTGCTGCGCATCGAATCCTCGCTGGATTCGGTCGAGACCATCCTGAACGAGGTGCTCGACATTTCGAGCCTGGACACCGGCGCGCTGAAACCGGCGCCCGCCCGCTTCCGCCTTGACGGCCTGCTCAAGCAGGTGGCCTCGGATTTCCTGCCGCAGGCCCAGTCGAAACAGCTGGACCTGCGCATCGTCCCGACGACGATTTCGGTCGATACCGACCGCAATCTGCTGCGGCGTCTCATCCAGAACCTGGTGTCGAACGCGCTGAAGTACACGCGCTCCGGCCGGGTGTTGGTCGGGGCGCGGCGGCGCGGCGAGCTGGTTGAACTCCAGGTTCTCGACACCGGCATCGGCATGCCGGCGGACAAGCTGAGCCTGGTCTTCACCGAGTTCACGCGCCTCGACGAAGGCGCGCGCGAGGCACCGGGCCTCGGCCTCGGCCTGTCCATCGTTGATCGCATCGCCCGGGTGCTGCGGCTTGAACTGCGGCTGTGGTCAAAGCCGGGCAAGGGCAGCGTCTTCTCGGTGATCCTGCCGGTCTCCGAAGCCGCCCCGGCCCCGCCGGCGGAAGCCCCTGCCGCGCAGGCCACCGCGACGCAGCTCGACGGGTTGCGGATCCTGTGCGTCGACAATGATCCGCGCATTCTCGACGGCATGCGGCAATTGCTCGAATCGTGGAATTGCCAGGTGGACACCATCGCCGGTTCGGCCGATCTCGCCCAGCCGAAGGCGGCCGCCATCCGCAAGCCCGACCTGCTGCTGGTCGACTATCATCTGGACCGGGAAACCGGGATCGGCGCGATCGCCGACCTGCGCCGCCGTTTCGGCGAGGAGGTTCCGGCGTTCCTGGTCACCGCCGACCGCTCGACCGAGCTCAGGGACGAAGCCGGCCGGCTCGACATCCCGATCGTCAACAAGCCGGTCAAGCCGGCTGTGCTTCGCTCGGCGCTGATGCGGCGCCGCCGCGAGTTCAACGACGCCGGATAGGCGCTGGCGGTCAGGAGCCGGCGGCCAGCGCCGGCTCGACGCCGATCTTGGCCAGCTTGATGACGGCCTGCGTGCGGGAATCGACGCCGAGCTTCTGCAACACCGCCGAGACATGCGCCTTGATGGTCGCCTCGGAGACCGAAAGCTCATAGGCGATCTGCTTGTTGAGCAGCCCTTCCGCCAGCATGGTGAGCACGCGTGTCTGCTGCGGGGTCAGCGTCTGCAGCCGGCGGATGAGGTCGCTGACCTCCGGATCGCCTTCCGCGCCGATCTCCATTCCCGGGGGGGTCCAGATCCCGCCGGCGAGAATGGCGGAAATCGCCTGGCGGATTTCGTCGATGCTGCCGGATTTCGAGATGAAACCGGATGCGCCGAGTTCGAGCGCCCGGCTGACCGTGGCGTAATCGTCCTGGGCCGAGATGACGGCGACCGGCAATGAGGGGTTTATGCCGCGCAGCGCCACAAGGCCCGACAGGCCGCTGGCCCCCGGCATGCGCAGATCGAGCAGGACGAGATCGATGTCGTCATGGGCAAGGACGGCATCCTTGACGCCATCGAACGACCCGGTTTCCAGAATCCGCGAATCCGGTTCGATCCCCCTGAGCGCCTGCTTCAGCGCATCGCGGAACAGCGGATGGTCGTCGGCAATCACGAACCTCGATCCAACCGCCACGCAACCCTCCCCCGAGACCCGGATTCACGACCGGGTCGACAAGGAATAAGGCCTAAAGCCGCGCGAGTTCAAGCCAATCGCAGGCGAAAACCCGGATTCGGCCGCGACCATCAGGTCTTTTGCGGCGGAGTCTCGCTTTCAAACGTGCGCACGATATCCATGAAACGGCGGAAGAAGCGCTCCATGAAGCTCAGCGTCTTCTCGAACTCCTCCTCCGAAGGCAGGCCGGCCGAGGGCGGAGCGCCCTCCAGGCGCGTCACGCGCTTCTCGAGTTCCTCGATGCGGCGGATCATGGCGTCGACATCGCCGGCCGGCCGGTTGTCGGTGGCCAGGCGACAGACCAGCCCCGTCGATTCCTCTCGGCACAAGGACATCTCACCGGTGGTGCGATCCAGCCGCACATAGCCGCCTTCGGTCTTTTCCATGGCGAACCTGTCGGCTTCGGCGGCAAGGGCCGGGAGCGACGCGGAAAGAAAGATGCCGGCGGCAAGGGCAATGCGGTTCATCGGCTGTCCGTCCCGTTGTTCAGGAAATTCCTATGGCGGAAATGCGCCGGAAATCCGGCAAGGCAGGCGCCGACCGGCTTTCGCGAATCCCTCCGCCTGCCTATAGGAGGGCATGGACAGCGTCATCTACAAGATCGCCCAGCGCGACATGTTCGAGCAGGCCATGCGCGACGGCGCCTTCGCCGGCGCGGCGATCGACCTTGCCGACGGCTTCATCCATTTCTCGACCGCCGCTCAGGTGCGGGAAACCGCGCGCCGGCATTTCGCCGGACAGGCCGACCTGGTGCTCGCCGCCATCGACGCGGCCGCGCTCGGGCCGGCACTGCGCTTCGAACCGTCGCGCGGAGGCGATCTGTTCCCGCATCTCTATGCGGCGCTGCCGGCGAGACACGTGCTGTGGATCGCGGAAATGCCGATCGGGCAGGACGGTGCCCACATTTTCCCCGCGGGTATACCGTGAGCCTGCTGTTCCAGACCATCATGAAGCCGGCGCTGTTCTGCCTCGACGCCGAGCGCGCGCACGACCTGTCCATCGCGGCGTTGGAGACGGGCCTGTCGGGACTGATGCCGGGCATCGGCGCGCCGGCGCTGCCGGTCACGGTCGCCGGCATCGATTTCCCCAACCCGGTCGGCCTTGCCGCCGGTTACGACAAGAATTGCCGCGTGCCGGACGCGTTGCTCGGACTGGGGTTCGGGTTCGTGGAAGCGGGAACCGTGACGCCGAAGCCGCAACCGGGAAACCCGAAGCCGCGGCTTTTCCGCCTGACCGGCGAACAGGCCATCATCAACCGGTTCGGCTTCAACAATGACGGCCATGCGGCCTTCCTGCGCCGGCTCAGGGATCGGTCCAGCCGGCCCGGCGTCATCGGCGTCAATGTCGGGGCCAACAAGGACAGCGAGGATCGCATCGCCGACTACGCGCTCGGGGTGAAGACCTTCGCGCCGCATGCCGCCTATATCACCATCAACATCTCCTCCCCCAACACGCCGGGACTGCGCGCGCTGCAATCGCGCGCGCAATTGTCCGAGCTTCTGGCGCGCGTCATCGCCGCTCGGCCGAAACGGGCCAGCCGCGTACCGATCTTCCTCAAGATCGCGCCCGATCTTCCCGGCGACGAGCTGGCCGACATCGCCGCGGAAATCCTCGACAAGGGGATCGACGGGGCCATCGTCTCCAACACGACACTGTCGCGCCGCGGGGTCGATGCCCCGCTGGCCGGCGAGGCGGGCGGCCTCTCCGGCGCGCCGCTGTTCAGGCGCTCCACCATCATGCTTGCGCGGCTGCGCAAGCTGGTCGGTCCCGACGTGGCGCTGATCGGCGTCGGCGGCATCGATTCGGCCGAGACGGCCATCGAGAAGATCCGCGCCGGCGCCGACCTCGTGCAGGTCTATACCGGCATGGTCTATCGCGGCCCCGGACTTGCCGGGACCATCGTGCGCGGGCTGCGCGATCATTTGCGGCGAAACGGCATGCCGGACCTGCGCGCACTGCGCGATGACGGCGTGGAGGAATGGGCGGCGCAGGATCCGGACAGGTCCGGCCGGCGTTAGCGCCGGGCTGGCCGGCCTGGAGCGGGTGAAGGGAATCGAACCCTCGTCTGGAGCTTGGGAAGCTCTCGCTCTGCCATTGAGCTACACCCGCGCCGGCGCGTTTCTGGAATCGCGCGTGGCGGTGGCCGAGTCAAGGTGCTTTTGCCGCGGGATTACCAGCCAGCGCGCGGGTACGGTTGACGGCGTCACGCGCGGGTGAGAACTCGTTGGCCAAGCGCACATGACCGGGCTGACGCGATGAACCTGACGGCGACGAAGACTTTCCTGTCCATCGGCGAATGCATGGTGGAGTTCTCAGGCGATGGCGCGAATGGCTGGCGCCAGGGGTTCGCCGGCGACACGCTGAATACGGCCTGGTACTTCCGCATGCAGGCCGGCGAAGACTGGGACGTGGCCTATTACACGCGCCTCGGCACCGACGGGTTCTCCAACAGGATGATCGCGTTCATGGAGGCCAACGGCGTGTCGACGCGCCATGTCACGCGCGATCCGGAACGAACTCCCGGATTGTATGTGATCGAGACGCACGACGGCGAACGCAGTTTCACCTATTGGCGCGAGATGTCGGCGGCGCGGCGGCTGGCCGACGACCCGGCGCACCTGGCCGGCGCGATCGCCGGCGCCGACGTCGTCTATCTGTCCGGCATCACCCTGGCGATCCTGGCGCCGGAACGCCGTGCCGCCCTGCTCGCCGCAGTCGCCGCGGCGCGCGGCGCCGGCAAGTCCGTCGCCTTCGATCCCAACATTCGTCCCAGGCTTTGGGAGAACGCGTGCACGATGCGCGAGACGATCATGAAAGCCGCCGCGACCGCGACGATCGTATTGCCGAGTTTCGACGATGAGGCGGCGGCCTTCGGCGATGCCTCTCCGGCGGCAAGCGCGCAGCGCTATCTTGACGCCGGGGCGAGCGAAGTCGCGGTGAAAAATGGCGGAGGGCCGATCCACCTGGCGAGCGCTTCGGGTGAAACCGAGCTTTCGGGCCTGAAAAGAACCGCCCCGGTCGATACGACCGGGGCGGGGGATTCCTTCAACGGCGCCTATCTCGCGGCGCGCCTTGCCGGCGATGATCGCGAACAGGCCGCGCGGTCGGCACACCGGCTGGCGGCCGCGGTGGTGAGACACCGCGGCGCGCTCATGCCGATGCGTTGACCGGTCCGCCCGTCAGCCGAACATGTCGGCGACGATGCCGGCATACCAGCCGATCGACTCCTCGTAGGTCGACTTGCGCAGCGCGGCGTCCTCGCCGGTCTTCGACACGAAGTTCTGCGTCGCGGTGATCTTGCCGTCCTGCGGCTCGTACTGCGCACCGACCTTGACGCCGTCATCGGTCTCGATGAGGCTCCAGCAGGTGTTGGAGTAGCGGGCCGGGAACGCCTTCGACCCGGTCAGTTCGGCGCGGATCGCGTTGGACGCGACCTTGGCCTGGCTGTTGGCCGAGAAGCCCGACTTCGGCATGTCGCCGGCAATCGAGGCATCGCCGATGACGTAGATGTTGGCGTCGTTGGCCGACTTCATCGAGGTCGCGTCGATGGGGCAGAAGCCGCTGTCATTGACCAGCCCGGCGGCCTGCGCGATCGCGCCGGCCTTCTGGGCCGGAATGATGTTGAGCAGCGCGCCCTCGAAGTCCGACAGGTCGGTCATGACCTTGCCGGCGGCGACATCGACACCCTTGATGCCACCGTGAACGGCCGGCGAATGCCACTCGACCATGCCCGGATAGTGCTTGGCCCAGCCTTCCTCGAACAAGCCCTGCTTGGAGAACTTGTCCTTCGGATCGATGACGAAGATCTTCGACTTGGTGAAGCCCTTGGCCTTGAGCACATGCGCGAACATCGAGATGCGCTCGTAGGGCCCGGGCGGGCAGCGGTAGGGGTTCGGCGGCGCCACCATGACGATGTTCTGGCCATCGGTCAGCGCGTCGAGCCTGGTCTTGAGGATCTCGGTCTGCGGACCGGCCTTCCAGGCATGCGGCGCGGCCTCGGACAGTTCCTCCGAGTAGCCGGGAACCGAATCCCACTTGAAGTCGATGCCGGGGGAAACGACGAGACGGTCATAGGGAACGCGGGCGCCGTCCTTCATGACCACTTCGCGCTTCTCGCGGTCGACGTTCTCGGCCCAGCCGGTGACCTTGTTGATGCCAAGGGTCGACTGGAGCTTGTCGTAGGAATGGGTGATGGAGGCCAGATCGCGATAGCCGCCAACATAGAGATTGGAGAAGAAGCAGGTGGTGAAGGTGTCGGAATCCTCGATCAGGGTCACGTCAATCGCGCCCTCGGAATCCTTGGCCAGGTAGCGGGCGATGGTCGCGCCGCCGGCGCCGCCGCCGATGACGACCACGCGCGGCTTGGCCTGAGCGCGCAGGTAGGTGGGCATGGCGAGGGTGAACGCCGCCGCGCCGGTGTAGAGCCCGAATTGACGTCTGGACAGTCTGGTCATTTGGGTACCTCCCGTGATTTCCGGATCACACTACTGTGGCGTCAGCGAACTGAAATAGGCCGCCAATGCCGCAATCTCCTCGTTGCCGATGTTGGCAACACGCAGTTTCATGACTTCGTTCGACCGCACGTTGGTCTTGTACTCGAACATCGACCGGATGAAGTAGTCGGCCGGCAACCCGACGATGGAGGGAATGCCCTCGGCGTGACCGGAGACCTGGTGGCAGGTCACGCATTCGCCGGACAGATACTCGCCATATTCCGGATCGCCCTTGATCCTCAGGGCGATGTCGGTGAACGAACGCGCTTCCTCGTCACCGGCGCTGACCACCTTGACAGGATCGGCGGCGGCTTCGGCCCTGGACTCCCGTTCCAGCCAGTCGATCAGCGCCGCCCGTTCCTCGGGCTTGTCCATGCCCCGGTAGGACATGCGGTTGCCGGGGATGAAATCGCGCGGTTTCTGCAGGTATTCATCGATCGACTCCCGGCTCCAGGCCAGGCCCTTCTCGCCAGCCTCGCGCATGGCCTTGGAGAAGTTGAACCCTTCCACGGCTCCCGCGGTGCGGCCCATGATCTTGTCCAGGTGCGGCCCGACCTTGTGCTTGGCGCCCGCGCCGATCTCGTGGCAGGACCGGCACGGCTTGAAGGTGTCATCGCCTTCCGCGCGTGCATCACTGCCCGCAAGGGGAATGCCGGATCCGGCAAGGACAAGAGCGGCGAAGGCGCTGGTTTTCACTTCACGCAGCGTCCGCATGGCTCACCATCCGCGTCGCAGCGGACGGGAAGGCGCGGCGGGCGTCTGCCTTCCGGCGCAGGGCGTGCGCCTGTCAATTCGTATCATCGTCTCCTCCCGGCCGGATTGATCCGGTCTTGAATCCATTCCCGGCGCGGGCTCCTCCCCCGCGCGTGCCTGCCATCGCTCCCGGAACTCGTTCGGCGGTTTCCCGCAACCGTGCCTCAAGGCCGGCATCGTCCGGATTGCAATCCATGCACGTATTCATATTCTGGATTTTTATTTCGATGGCAAGTGAAAACGGACTTGCCGCTGCAGCCCGCGCCCGGAACCGGCGTCAGGATCATTGCCGCGAATCGCCCCGCGCCGCGAACCGCCGGCGCACGATCTCGGCGATGCGCCGGCAGGCATGGGTGTGCCGGTTCCTGGTGTTCACGCCGAAATAGACCGGCTGCACGATCGGATCGGCGTCGGCGACGTAGTGGTAAAGCCCGGTTTCCACGAAGGCGCGCGCCGATTCCTCAAGAACGAAGGCGGTGCCACCGATGGCGCCGAGCAGTCCGCACACGGCGACATTCTGGCCGGTCGACAGCGATGCCGCCGAGAGGTCGGGGAACCGTTGGCGGTGGACGCGCTCGAAATGCGGGGAAAAACCGGCGAGCACATAGCGCTGCGGAACGATCTCGCCGATCGCAGCCGCCTCGGTCGAGACCATGCGGTAGGCGACCTCGCCGACGATCTCGAGATGCAGGTCGGGGATGGCGCGCGGCGTGTAGAGCACCGCGACATCGAGATCGCCGCGCATCAGGTCGAGACACATCTGGTTGGAGTAATCGAGCTCGAAATAGAAGGACCGGCCGGGGAGCGCACTCCTGATCTCGCCGACCCATTCGCCGATATGCGTGGCAGCGAGGTCGTTCTGCAGGCCGATGCGCAGGGCCCCGCCGGCCGCGCCGCGATCGCCGACGGCGCGACGGGCGTGGTGCCATTC
>JBATNB010000341.1:0-15600 GCA_049290135.1 Rhizobiaceae bacterium | reverse complement strand
GGCATGGTCACGGCCAGCAGTGCGCCGGCAAGGCCGAGTACACCGACCCTGGCGCCGGTCAGCGCGGTGCCGGCCGCGCCGTCCCGCCCGTATCGTGCCCGATGTTCGCGCCGTGCCTCGGCCATGTCTGTCCCTGTCCTTGCAACCCAAAGACACGACAGCCGGGCAATGGCCGGTTAACGCTTCAAATGCAGTGCAATCGCGGTGAATCCGCGGTTAATGCGGCCGCGGCTGGTCGACGAGGCCGGGCTTGCCGGCTTCGGTCGGGTGCAGGCGGACATAGTCCGCCTTGAGATCGTGGGATGTCTTGCGGCTGCCATCATGGCTCCAGCCCGGCGGCCGGAACAGGTAGCCGAACCGCTGGCCGGGCGTCAGTCCGGGGCGTGCGGCGTCCTTCAGCATCGCCACCCATTCGTGGAAGGCAATGCGCACCGGGTTGAAGGTGCCAAGGTTGCGCACGATGCCGTAGCGCGGCGGATCGACCTCGAGTTCCTCGACGAAGGTGCCGAACATGCGGTCCCAGATGATCAGGGTGCCGGCATAGTTGGAATCGAGATAGCGCGGGTTGGTGGCGTGGTGGACGCGATGGTGCGAGGGCGTGTTGAACACCTGTTCGAACCAGGGCCAGAGCTTCCCGACGGCCTCGGTATGGATCCAGAACTGCCACAGGAGGTTGAAGCCGAAGGCGAAGGCGATCAGCGCGGGATGGAAGCCGGCAAGGACCAGCGGCACCTGCAACACGAACATGCCGGTGAACAGGCCGGTCCACGATTGGCGCAACGCCGTCGACAGATTGTAGTGCTGGCTGGAATGGTGGTTGACGTGTTCGGCCCAGACCCATCGCGAACGGTGCGCGATGCGGTGGTAGAAATAGTAGCGCAGATCGTCGATCAGGAACGCGGCGATCCCGGTCCAGACGCTGATGCCGAGATCGAAGAACCGGTATTGCCAGACCAGCATCAGCGCCTTGTAGGACACGATGCCGAGCGTCATGCCGGCCACGACATTGCCGACGCCCATCAGCAGGCTCGCACCGGTGTCCCGCGTTTCATATTCGCCGCGGACCTTGCGCAGGCGGATCAGCACGAACTCGGTGAGCACGCCGATGACGAACAGCGGCACGGCGAGCTGGGTCACGTTCGGGAATGCCGGGTCGGCCATCATGTTCCTCCCTTGCTGGCCAGCAATCCGGCAACGCGCTCGCAATCGGCCGTGTCGGCGAAAGCGTAGATCGCCGGCGGCAGCCCGGTTTCGGCGAAGACGAGCGCCAATCGGTCGGGCGCGGGTCTCGACATTTCCGCCTGGCCCGGCGCGATCAGCCGGGTCAGGTATCGGTCGCCAATGGCCTGCACCAGCCCGACGCCGGCATCCGTATCGAGGAACGCGGCGTCGCCGCCGGCATCGAGGATCACGGCGCGCGGGGCGGCCTCGGGGAAGTCCAGCGCGAAACGCCGCATCGCCGCTTCCGGCGCTTCAAGGCGGACATCGCGGGTGCCGCCGGCAAGATGAATCGCCAGCAGGATTCCGGACACGCCGCCAACCACCAGAATTGCAAGCAATGCCAAGCTCAATGCAGCCCCTCGCCGTCCGCCAGACCCGTCGCGCCGGACCCTAGCGGATCGGTCCGACGCGTCAATGCATGGTCACCATCCGCGCAGCGCGCGCAACGTCATGGCGGCAATCGTCACAAGCGACGCCGGATTTTGCGGCGCAAACGCCGTCTCCGGCGCCATGGCGACCCGCCGGAGGAATTTTTGCGCCGGCTCGATGGCGAGAAAAGCCGGGCGCGCCCGGGCCGGCATGCCGGCGGCCAAGGTCCTGAACCGCGACACATGGTCGAGGCCCAGATCGGCAAGCGCGGCCACCGCATCGTCTTCCGGTTGCCCCGGTTCCTGCATCGGCGCCCGCTTCGCCATCTGCCGCGGCCGACTACGCAGCATGTCGGCGATGCCGATCGCGCACCCGGCATGTCCGGACAGGTCGGCCAGCGCGCCGGCGGCCTCGGGGCAGAGCACCAGCACCGACAATTGCAGGCGGGCGCCGGCGGTGTGGCCAAGCCAGCGTTCGAGATCGGTCGCGGTGGCGAATGCGGCGTCGTCGAGGTCCTCCCGCCAGGCGTCGACCATGCGGTCCAGCGCCGATGCGGGAAGCGCGTGGCGGCGGATGCACTCGAGCAGACTGCGCGCCAGGGGAAGGCCGGCGGCCTCGGTGTCGCGCTCGCCGGCCAGCACGTCCAGCCACCATTGCAGGCGGATTTCGGCTGCCGGGCGGTTGCGCGCCCGGTCGCGGATCGTCGACAGTTCACGGGAAAAAAGCGCCAGGGCGAGCAATGCATCACGGGCCTCGGCCGGCGCGAACAACGCGGACAGATAATCCTCGCGAACATCGCGCCGGGCTTCGGCCAGGAGCGCGGGATCGGCTGCCATCGCCGCCTCAGTCGACCGCCAGCAGCGCGGCGGCCACGGCCCGCTCTTCGGCCACGAGCACATTGTAGGTGCGCACGGCCGGCCCGGTCGCCATGACCTCGAAGCGCACGCCGGATTCGACCAGCATCCGGGAAAGGGCGGGCGGCAGGACGGCGTGGCTTGCCCCGGTGCCGATCAGCAGCAGGTCGAACCCGGCGCGCTCGGCCACCACCGGATCGAACGCCGTCGCATCGAGGCCGGCACTGTTCCAGCCATGAATGCCGGACGGCAGGATGAGGATGGCGCCGCGGTGCGACATGTCGGCGAAGCGGAAGCCGCCATTGCCATAGGCGTCGATCGGCGCCCGGCCCGGATAATGGGCCGCGCGCATGATGATGCCGGCCCCCATCAGCCGACCTGTTCGGGCTCGGCAGCCTTTTCCGTCCGGCCCTGCTTCTCGGGAGTGCCGCGCAGCCGGAAGAAGTTGAGCAGCGGTCCGGCGACGAAGATCGACGAGTAGGTTCCGACGAGGATGCCGAAGATCATGGCCAGCACGAACGAGGCGATCACCTCGCCGCCGAACAGGTAGAGCGCGGCCAGCGCCAGGAGCGTGGTCACGCCGGTGAGCACCGTTCGCGACAGCGTCTGGTTCATCGACAGGTCGAGCAACTCCAGCATCCCGGTACTCTTGTACTTGCGCAGGTTCTCGCGGACGCGGTCATAGACGACGACCGTATCGTTGAGCGAGTAGCCGAGAATGGTCAAGATCGCGGCGATCGAGGACAGGTTGAACTCGATCCCGGTGAAGACGAAGAACCCGATGGTCATGATGACGTCGTGCAGGGTGGCGAGGATGGCCCCCACCGCGAACTGCCACTCGAAGCGGAACCAGATGTAGATCAGGATCGCCACGAGTGCCACGATGACGCCGATGGTGCCGTTGCGCGCCAGTTCGCCCGATACGGTCGGTCCGACTACTTCGACGCGCCGGAACTCATAGTCGGCGTCCAGCGCGTCGCGCACCTTGAGCACGACCGTCTGCTCGCTGTTCTCGCCCTCGCCCTGCGATTCGACGCGGATGAGCACGTCGGCCGGATTGCCGAAGCTCTGGACCTGAACGTCGCCGAGGTTGAGATCGGCAAGCGCGGCGCGAATGGCGCCGACATCGGCGGTGCCGTCCTTGGCCTGCACCTCGATGATCGAGCCGCCGCGGAAGTCGATGCCGAAATTCATCTCCTTGAAGACGAACCCGCTCAGCGCGCCGATGGTCAGCGCGCCGGAGATGACGAAGGCGGCCATGCGCCAGCGCATGAACGGCACCGTGGTGTTGTCGGGAACCAGCTTGAGGATGCCGCGCGGCATTTCCTTCGGGCGGGCGACGCGCACCCAGTAGGCGACCAGAAGGCGCGTGAACGTGAACGCGGTGAACACGGTGGTGACGATGCCGATGGCGAGCGTGACGGCGAAGCCCTTGACCGGCCCGCTGCCGAGCCAGAACAGCACCGCGGCCGCGATCAGCGTGGTCAGGTTCGAATCGACGATCGTCGCCAGGGCGCGGGCGAAGCCCTGGTCCATGGACTGGATCAGCGACTTGCCGAGCCGGCGTTCCTCGCGGACGCGCTCGAAGATGAGCACGTTGGAATCGACCGCCATGCCGACCGTCAGCACGATGCCGGCGATGCCCGGCAGGGTCAGCGTGGCGCCGAGTACGGACAGAATGGCCACGATCATGGCGACGTTGGCAAACAGCGCCACGTTGGCGATGACGCCAAGCCAGCCATAGGCAAGCAGCATGAACACGATGACCAGCACGCCGGCGATCGCGGAGGCGAACTTGCCGGCGCTGATGGAATCGGCGCCGAGGCCGGGTCCGACGGTGCGTTCCTCAATCACTGTCAACGTGGCGGGAAGCGCGCCGGCGCGCAGCAGAACGGCGAGGTTCGTCGCCGAATCAGCGGTGAAGTTGCCGGTGATCTGGCCGGATCCGCCGAGGATCGGCTCCTGGATGCGCGGCGCGGAGATGACCTGCCGGTCGAGCACGATGGCAAAGAGCCGGCCGACATTTTCCTGCGTGGCCTGGCCGAAGCGGGCCGCGCCCTTGGTGTCGAACCGGAATGACACGACCCATTCGCCGGTGCGCTGGTCGGTCGTGGCCTGGGCGTCCACGAGTTCCTCGCCCGAGACGATGACGCGATCCTCGATCAGGTAGGGCACCGGAGGATCGTCCATCGAATAGAGCAGGCTCGATCCCGCCGGCGGGCGGCCATTCAGCGCCTCCTCCACCGACACGGTGGTGTCGACGAACTGGAAGGTCAGCTTGGCCGTCTGGCCGAGAATGTCCTTGAGGCGCTGCGGATCCTGCAGGCCGGGAACCTGGACGAGAATGCGGTCCTCGCCCTGCCGCTGGATCAAAGGCTCGGTAGTGCCGAGTTCATTGACGCGGCGGCTGACCACCTCGATCGATTGCGAGATCGCGGCGCTGGTGCGGTAGGTCAGGCCAGCCTCGGTCAGCGTCAGGCGCAGCAGCCCGGCCTCCGGTTCGGCCAATTCAAGCTCGGTGATGGCGCCGCCGAACAGGCCGGCGCTGACCGGTTGCAGCAGCGGGTCGATCGCCTTGCGGGCTTCTTCCGCCTGGGCGGCATCCCGGATACGGACCTGGACCGATTCCCCGGTGGCCGACAGGCCGGTGTAGCCGATCTTGGCATCGCGCAGCACGCGGCGCACATCATCGCGCACCGTCACGAGCCGCTCGGTCACCAGGTCGGCGCGCTCCAGCTTCAACAGGATGTGGGAACCGCCCTGCAGGTCGAGGCCGAGCGGCATGCGCTTGTGCGGCACGATGGCCGGCGCCTCTTCGCCCCACCCGGCCGGAAACAGGTTCGGCGCCGCGTAGGCAACGCCCAGCACCACCGTCAGCCAGATCAGGATCGATTTCCAGCGCGAAAAATACAGCATGGTAGGCGTGGTTCCCGTCTTTGTCCCCGGATGGGGATCAGGACTTGACGTTGGTGTTGGCCGGTTCGCCCTTGGCGCGGACTTCCGAGATCATCTGGCGCACGATCGTGATCTTCACGCCCTGGGCGATCTCGGCCTCGACTTCACGATCGTCGACGACGCGCACGACCTTGGCGACGATGCCGCCGCCGGTGATGACGGTGTCGCCACGCTTGATGCCGGCCAGCATCGCTTCGCGCTGTTTCATCTGCTGGCGCTGCGGGCGGATCATCATGAAATACATGATCACCAGAATGAGCGCGAACGGCAGGATGGTCATGAGGAAATCGGGGCCCGCGCCCGGCGCGGTCTGGGCGTAAGCCGGAGTCACGAACATGAAACTCTCCCTGGGATGGCGCGCCGCCAAGGCGCGAAGCAAAGTGCGCGGAATATAGTGGGTTAGCCTTCCAATGCAACAACGGCGGTCGGCTTCCTTTCATCGCGGCGGCAGCCATGCTAACCGCGCATGCAGCGTAGGAACCGATGCGATCATGGCCGGCAAAAGCGACGAAAACCTGATGATGCAACGCCTGGACCGGCTGGTGGCGGCGCTCGAGCGCCTTGCGCCGCCGCCGCCGCCGCCGGCCGACTTCGACGCCGCCGATGCCTTCGTCTGGCGGGCCGAAAAGGGCCGTCCCGAGCCGGTCAGGCGGGTCAACCGGATCGACATTTCGCTGATCAAGGGCGTGGACCTGGTGCGCGACATCCTGGTCGACAACACCAGGCGGTTCGCCGACGGACTGCCGGCCAACAATGTGCTGTTGTGGGGCGCCCGCGGCATGGGCAAGTCATCGCTGGTCAAGGCCGCGCATGCCCGGATCAATGGCGCGCGGCGCGGCGGCGACCCGGCGCTGAAACTCATCGAGATCCACCGCGAGGACATTGCCACGCTGCCCGACCTGCTGGCCCAGCTTCGCGACAAGCAGCATCGCTTCATCCTGTTCTGCGACGACCTGTCGTTCGATCACGACGACACGTCATACAAGTCGCTGAAAGCCGCGCTCGATGGCGGCGTGGAGGGACGCCCCGACAATGTGGTCTTTTACGCCACGTCCAACCGCAGGCATCTGTTGCCGCGGGACATGATCGAGAACGAACGCTCCACTGCCATCAATCCGCACGAGGCGGTCGAGGAGAAGGTGTCGCTGTCGGATCGCTTCGGCCTGTGGCTCGGCTTCCACAAATGCAGCCAGGACGAATACCTCGCCATGGTCGACGGCTATGCCGATCATTTCGATCTGGGGGTCGATCGCGAGCGGCTGCACGGCGAAGCGCTGGAATGGGCCACGACGCGCGGCGCACGATCCGGCCGCGTCGCCTGGCAGTTCATCCAGGATCTGGCCGGACGCCTGCGAAAGCGCCTCTGACCTCAGTCGAGGAACGTCGTCGGATCGACCGGCGCGGAGTTCTTGCGCACCTCGAAATGCAGTTTCGGCGCACCGGCCGAGCCGGTCATGCCGGACCGCGCCAGTTGCTGGCCGCGCGTGACCTTGTCGCCGCGCGCCACCGTGATGTCGGAATTGTGGCCATAGACGGTGACAAGTCCGTTCTCGTGGCGGACCAGCACGGTCTTGCCAAGGTCCTTCAGCCCCTCGCCGGCGTAGATGACCACGCCGTTTTCCGCCGCCTTCACCGGCGTGCCCTCGGGCACGGAAATATCGATGCCGTCATTGACCTTGCCGGCCGAGCGGCCGAATGCGCCGACCACCTTGCCGCGCGCCGGCCAGCGCATCTTGCCGATACCCGATTCCTCCGGCGCCACCGCGTTGTCGGCGCGCTCGGCTTCGGCAATCGCACCATCGGCCTTCTTCGGCGGCTGGTAGGCCACGGGTCCGGAGGTTTGCAGTTCGCCGGTGCGGGGCTTTTGCGCCTTGGGCGCCGTCGCGACACCGGTGATGATCGGATCGATGTTGGCGGCCTTCGCCGCCGCCTGCCCCGACGGAATGACCAGACGCTGGCCGATGCGCAGCGGCTTGTCGCCGATGGCATTGGCGGCCTTGATGGCCGAAGCAGAAGTCCCTGCCGCCTTGGCGATCGACCAGAGCGAATCGCCGGCTTTGACGACATAGCCGCCGGCCACGGTCGGCGCGACCGCCTTGTCCTTCGCCGCCGCGTTCGACTGCACGACCGCCGAGGACTTGTCCTTCGGGCGCGGCGTCTCCGGCAACACGGCAACGGTGGACCGCTCCGGCGCCTTGCCGGGCAGCGGAACCTTGTCGGCCGGCGTGTCGAATTTGGTGCCGCGCGACGATTTGGCGGCGGCGACATCGGGGTTCGAATCGGGCGCCGACACCGGGGCGCTCGACGAATAGACGTAGGTCGGGATCAGGATCTTCTGGCCGGCGGCGACCGACTTGGCGTCGGCTAGCCCGTTGGCCTTGACGATGGCGGAAACAGGAACGCCGAACCGCCGCGACAGATTGTACAGCGTCTCGCCTTCCTTCAGCGTGATCTGGGTGCCGCCGACGCGGGACCAGCCCTGCTGCGAAGGCTCCTCGGAGGACGCGATGGCGGGTTTCGGCAATGCCGTCCTGGCGGCCGGCGCCGTCGATCCCGTGGTGACCGGATCAACCGGACGGGTCGCGTTGGCGGTGGAGCCGAGCACGGGCGCGGCAGCGTTCTTCACCGCATCCTTGGCCTTGCGCACGGCGTTGAGCGCCGGCTCGACGGCATCGCGGGCGGCGGTGCGGACCGGCTGCGAGCCGGGCAACGGCTCCAGCGCCTGCTTGCCGATGGCGGATGCGGAGGTCGAGCCGGTGACGACATCATTGTCGACACGCGCGGCCGATGCCTGCACGTCGCCCGGATAGGGCTGGCTTGCCGGCGGCTTGATGATGGCGCGCTGATTGGCCGTGGAGCCGGTGACGACCCTGTCGGAGCTGAAGCGCTGGATGTCGCCCGAACATCCCGCAGCCAATCCGCCCAGAAGAACAAGAGCGGCCCCGCCCATGCCCTTTCGAACGATCGATCCCCTCGCAGCCGAACTCATCGCCCTACCCGTACGCTTACGAAACACAGGGCGATTAGAGCGCGTTAATGTTACCGGGCGGTTAAGCCGATGATGAATCGGGAAATTACAGTGCCGCGCCCAGCCCGGACTTGAGCGGCTGGAGCCGGGCCCAGCCGATATCCTCGCGGTCGAACCGCGAGCCGACCTTGACGAGCCTGACGATCGCCTGTCGCTCCTCGGGCGCACCGAGCGGTGCGACCATCGTGCCGCCGCTGACGAGTTGCTCGACGAAATGACGCGGCAGCTGCTCGAAGGCCGCCCAGACGATCACGCGGTCGAACGGCCCTTCCGTCAGGATGCCGCGCGATCCGTCGGCATGGCGCACGGCCACGGACACGCCGATGCGCGACAGGCGCGACGAGGCTTCCTCCACCAGGGTCCTGTAGCGGTCGATGGTGACGACGCGGGCGCCGAGCTGCGCCATGACCGCGGCGGTGTATCCGGTGCCGGTACCGATCTCGAGCACGCGCTCGCTGCCGGTCAGGTCGAGCGCGGCGATGGCCTGGCACTGCAGGTCGACGCCCTCCATCGCCTCGCCGCAGGCAATCGGGATCATGCCCGGCGACCAGGCGGCCGAGCGCCACTGCGGCGCGATGAAATCCGCACGCCTTGCCGTCTCGAAGGCGGAAAACAGTCCGCCATCGTCGATGCCGCGCGCCCGCATGCGCAGGATGAAGGCCGCGTGGCCTTCCCGGCCGTTCGGGCCGCTCATTCCAGCACTCCCGAAAGCGCCGTCATCGCCTCATCGGCTGTCAGGTCGAGCTTGAGCGGCGTGACCGCCACATGGCCCTGCTGCACCGCCTCGATGTCCGAACCGGCGATGTCGCCATATTCGTGGCCGCCGAACCGCAGCCAGTAATAGGGGAACCCGCGGCCATCGGCGCGTTTCTCGATCCACATGCGATGCGAGAGCTTGCCCTGGCGGCAGACGCGGCTGCCCTTGACCTCTTCCGGCGCGCAATTGGGGAAGTTGAGATTGACGAACACGCCACGCGGCAACGGCGCGGCGACGATCCGGTCGATGATTGCCGGAGCGTGCCGCTCGGCCACGCCATAGGGCACGACCCGGTGCTCGTCCTCGAAGGTGTAGGCCTGCGACAGCGCGATCGACCGGATGCCCATGAGGGTTCCCTCGATGGCGCCGGCGACCGTGCCCGAATAAGTGATGTCATCGGCGATGTTGGTGCCGGAATTGACGCCCGACAGGATCAGGTCCGGCGGTTCCGGCATGATGTGGCGCACCGCCATGATCACGCAGTCTGTCGGCGTGCCGCGGACGGCATGATGGCGCGCATCCACCTGGCGCAGGCGCAGCGGATGATTGAGGGTCAGCGAATGGGCAAGGCCGGACTGGTCGGTCTCCGGCGCCACGACCCAGACATCGTCCGTCAGTTGGCGCGCGATGCGTTCGAGGGACTTGATGCCCTCATCGTGAATGCCGTCGTCGTTGGTCAGGAGAATGCGCATGTTTATGTTCACCCGCCGATCCGCGTCAGGCCGCCCATGTAGGGGCGCAACGCATCCGGCACGGTCACCGAGCCATCCTCGTTCTGGTAGTTCTCCAGCACGGCGACCAGCGCGCGGCCGACGGCGACGCCGGAGCCGTTCAGCGTGTGGACGAACCGGTTGCCCTCGGCCGAGCGAACCCGCGCATTCATGCGCCGCGCCTGGAAATCGCCGCAGACCGAGCAGGACGAAATCTCGCGATAGCGCCCCTGCCCCGGCAGCCAGACCTCGATGTCGTGGGTCTTTTGCGCGCCGAAGCCCATGTCGCCGGTGCACAGGACAATCGTGCGGAACGGCAGTTCGAGGCGCTTGAGCACTTCCTCGGCGCAGGCCGTCATGCGCTCGTGTTCGGCGAGCGACTGCTCGGGCGTGGTGATGGACACCATCTCGACCTTGAAGAACTGGTGCTGGCGGATCATGCCGCGCGTGTCCTTGCCGGCCGATCCGGCCTCGGCGCGGAAACAGTAGGTGCCGGCGGTCATGCGCATCGGCAACACCGCCTCGTCGAGGATCTCCTCGCGCACCAGATTGGTCAGCGGCACCTCGGCGGTGGGGATGAGGCCGTAGCGGGCACCCCGGAAATTGTCGATGGGATCGCTGCCGGGCTCGCCGAACAGGCCTTCGGTGTGCAACGCCCAGAACTGGTCGTTCTCGAACTTCGGCAACTGATTGGTGCCGAACATGGCGTGGTCGCGCACCAGCAGCGGCGGGTTGACCTCCAGATAACCGTGCTCGGTCGTGTGCAGGTCGAGCATGAACTGGGCGAGCGCGCGTTCGAGCCGCGCCAGGCCACCCTTCAGCACCACGAAGCGGGCGCCGGACAGTTTCGCCGCCGCCTCGAAATCCATCTGGCGCAGCGCCTCGCCGATCTCGAAATGCTCCTTCGGCTTGAAGGCAAATTGCCGCGGCGCGCCCCAACGGCGGATCTCGACATTGTCATGCTCGTCGCGCCCGTCAGGCACGTCTGCGAGCGGCGTATTCGGAATGCGTGCCAGCAGATCGCGCAGCGCCTCGTCGTGGCGGCGCGAATCGGCCTCGGCGGTCGCAAGGAAGAGCTTGATGTCGGCGACCTCGGCCTTCAGCGCCTCGGCCTTCGCCATGTCCTTCCCCGCCATCGCCTGGCCGATCTCCTTCGACGCGACGTTGCGGCGCTCCTGCGCCTGCTGCAGCTTCACGATGTGGGCGCGGCGAGCCTCGTCCAGCGCCAGGATCTCGGCGGACGCGGGTTCGGCGCCGCGGCGCGCAAGCGCGGCGTCGAGCGCGGCGGGATGGTCACGAATCCACTTGATATCGAGCATGGCGATCGGGAACCCAGATGGGAGACCGCCATGAATGGCCGGCGTGCGCGGTCACTCCTCGGCGGGCGCGACCTCTGTTCCCGCCTCGCTTTTGGCGTTGGCGGCGGCGCGTTGCCTTTCGACCATCCGTGCGGTCCAGATGGAGACCTCGTAGAGAATGATGGTCGGAATCGCAAGGCCGATCTGGCTGATCGGATCGGGCGGGGTCAGCACCGCGGCCACCACGAAGGCGATCACGATGGCCCATTTCCGCTTCTCCGCGAGGCTGTCGGACGACAGCAGGCCGACGCGCGCCAGAAGCGTGGTGACCACGGGAAGCTGGAAGACCAACCCGAAGGAAAAGATCAGCGTCATGATGAGGCCGAGATATTCGGAGACCTTCGGCAACAGCGAAATCTGCACCTGCTCGTCCGGCCCGACCTGCTGCATGGCCAGGAAGAACCACATGACCATCGGCGTGAAGAAGAAATAGACCAGCGCGCCGCCCATGAGGAACAGGATCGGCGAGGCGATGAGGAACGGCAGGAAGGCGTGGCGCTCGTCCTTGTAGAGACCGGGCGCGACGAATTTGTAGATTTGCGTGGCGATCAGCGGGAAAGCCAGGATCAGGCCGCCGAACATGGCGATCTTGACCTGGGTGAAGAAGAATTCCTGCGGCGCGGTGTAGATGAGCTCGACCTGCTTGTTGTCGAGCCCGGCCCAGCGGACCGCCCAGGTGAACGGGACCACCAGCAGGTTGAACAGTTCCTTGGCGTAGACGAAGCAGGCGATGAAGGCGACGAAGAAGCCGCCGATCGCCCAGATCAGCCGCGTCCGCAGCTCGATCAGGTGATCCATGAGCGGTGCCGAGCTCTTGTCGATCTCGGCGTCTTCGTTGGGCGATGTCACGCCTTTTTCCCCTTGCTGGCGGCCGGCCGGGCGGTTGCCCGTTTCTTCCTGCCTTCGCCCGGCATCGCGACGGCGGCGGCCTTGACCGGCTCGGCCTCGTGGACGACCGGAGACGCGGGCTCGGCACTTGCCGGCGCGGCCGGGGCCGCGGGCTTGGCAACCGGCTTCGCCATCATCGCGTCGAGGCCCGATTTCACGTCCTGCCCGACCCTGGTGATCGGATCGAGTTCCTTGCGGATGATGTTGCGCGGATCGAGCGAGCGGATCTGGTCGACCGAGTTCTTCAAATCGTCAAGCTCGGCTTCCTTGAGCGCCTGATCGAACTGGCGGCGGAAATCGCCGGCCACCGACGTCAGTTTCGACGCCATGCGCCCGACGGTGCGCAGCATCTTGGGCAGATCCTTCGGCCCGACGACCACGATCATGACGACCGCGATCACCAGCATTTCGGGCCAGCCGATGTCGAACATCAGGTTTCAGCTTTCCACTGCATCGGGACGCGCCGGACGCCGTTCAGGACTTGGTCTTGGCGCTGACCGATTCGTCGCTGCGGTGGTCAACCGTCTTGACCGGCTCCTCGGCTTCCGCCTTGTCCTCGTCGGACATGCCCTTCTTGAAGTTCTTGATGCCCTTGGCGACATCGCCCATCAGTTCGGGAATCTTGCCGCGCCCGAACAGCAGCAGCACGACGGCGAGCACGATCAGCCAGTGCCAGATCGAAAAGGAACCCATGTCGAAACCTCATTTCCGCATTTGTCTGAGTTGGATTTAGGCGTTCGCGGCCCGCTTTTCAAACACTAGTACGTCGCTGTCGCGCGCGGCAACGCGCAATTCGGGCCTGTTGTCGGGAAAAAGCCCGATGCGGGCCCGTACCCGCACCGGACGTTCGGTGTCCGGCAGGGCCAGTTCGATCAGTTCAATGACGCCGAGGAAGCGCCGCGACAGGATGCGCGCCGGCGCGGCATCGGGCCGGTCGGAGGGCTCGATGGCCGGCAGGCGCACGGCGATGTCCACGGGGGCGCCCTCGGCGATGCCTTCGGCCTTGTGCAGGCCGAGCGGCGAACGGGCATGGCCGTCGCGCACCTGCGCGGAAAACAGGTTCACTTCGGAAAAGAAGCTGGCGGCGAACAGGTCGACGGGCCTGTTGTAGATCTCGTGCGTCGTGCCGGACTGGACCAGCCTGCCGTCGCGCAGCAGCGCGATGTGGTCGGCCATCCGCATCGCCTCCTCGGCATCGTGGGTGACGATCACCGCCGTGGCGCGATTTTCGCGCAGCATGGCCAGCGTTTCGGCGCGAACGGAATCCTTCAGCCGCGAGTCGAGGCCGGAGAACGGCTCGTCCATCAGCAGCACCGCCGGTCGCGGCGCCAGTGCCCGGGCAAGCGCCACGCGCTGCTGCTCGCCGCCGGACAGCAGATGCGGCCAGTCCCGCGCCCGGCTTTCCAGGCCGACGCGGGCCAGCGCCTGCATGGCCACGCCGGTGCTCTCGGCACGCGACAGCGCGGTGAGCCCGAAGCGGACATTGTCGAGGATCGACAGGTGGGGGAACAGCGCGAAATCCTGGAACACCATGCCGATGGCGCGCTTTTCCGGCGGCAGGAACACCGACGGGCCGGCGATCTCGTCGCCATTGAGCAGCACCCGGCCGGACGATTGCGTCTCGATGCCGGCTGCGATGCGCAGGAGCGTGGTCTTGCCCGATCCCGACGGGCCGAGCAGGCAGGTCACGCGTCCGGCCGGGACGTCGAGCGACACGCCGGCCAGCGTCTCGCGGGAACCGGGAAACGAATGGTGGATGTCGTCGAACGTCAGCCGCGCGGCAAACGAGACGCCGGTCGCGCCGCGCCGGGCGCTCTGCGCCAGATTGACCATTCAGCCGTTCTCCACCCGGTTTCCTGCGTGCCCGGAGCGGTCAATCATCCCCGCCGCGTGGTGTCAACAGACCCAGTTCCTCCAGGTCGATGTCGGTCAGCGGGTCTTCGTCGGGGCCGAGCGCATCGGGATCGGCCGGGGGAACCGGCGTCTGGAAGCCTGCCGGCAGGCGAGACGACAGCAGCCCCGCGCCCTTGAGTTCCTCCATTCCGGGCAGGTCGCGCAGTTCCTCAAGGCCGAAATGGTCGAGGAATGCCGGCGTCGTGCCGTAGGTCACGGGGCGTCCCGGCGTGCGCCGGCGTCCGCGGAACCGGATCCAGCCGGTTTCAAGCAGCGTGTCGAGCGTGCCCTTCGACGTCTCCACGCCGCGGATTTCCTCGATCTCGGCGCGGGTGACGGGCTGGTGGTAGGCAATGATGGCCATCACTTCGAGCGCGGCGCGCGACAGCTTCTTCTGCGCGACCTGCTCCCGGCTCATCAGGAACGCCAGGTCCGACGCCGTACGGAAGGCCCAGGCGTCCTCGACGCGGCGCAGATTGACGCCGCGGCCGGCATAGAAGGTCTCAAGCTGGGTGAGGATGGCGCGCACGTCCGTGCCCTCGGGCAGGCGTTCGGCCAGGGCGGATTCGCGCACCGGCGCGCTGGAGGCGAACAGTATCGCCTCGACGATACGCACCGCTTCGCGGTCGGCTGCCATTGCTCCGGGCATTGCGCTGACCCTGTTCATCTCATTCATCGTTGCCTGGCCCCTTCACGTCCTTCGCTCGGGCGCGCAACCAGATCGGGGCGAACGCCGCTTCCTGGCGCAACTCGATCGAGCCGTCCCTTGCCATCTCCAGCGAGGCGGCGAACGACGAGGCAATGGCGGTGGCGCGCTCTTCCGGCCCGGCCAGATATTCGATGAGGTAGGCCTCGAGCGCAGTCCAGTCGGTCGCACGCCCCAGGAGCCGCTCCAGGATGGAGCGTGCATCGGCCAGCGACCAGACGGTGCGCCGGGCAATGCGCACATTGGTGACCGAACGGCGCTGCCGTTCGGCCGCATAAGCCGAGAGAAGGTCGTAGAGCGTCGCGGAGAAGATGCTCGTGCGTTCCACCACCACGGCTTCCGGCATGCCCCGCGCGAACACGTCGCGCCCGAGGCGATCGCGGTTGGCCAGGCGCTTGGCGGCCTCGCGCATCGCTTCCAGCCGTTTCAGCCGGAATTGCAGCGCCGCCGCCAGTTCCTCGCCGCTTTCGCCCTCCGGTCCGGCCTGCTTCGGGATCAGCAGGCGCGATTTCAGGTAGGCAAGCCAGGCCGCCATGACGAGGTAATCGGCGGCGAGCTCAAGCCGAAGCGAGCGCGCTTTTGCAATGAAAACAAGGTATTGCTCGGAAAGCTTGAGGATGGAGATTCGCGCCAGGTCGACCTTCTGGTTGCGCGCCAGATGCAACAGCAGGTCAAGCGGCCCCTCAAAGCTGCCGAGGTCGACGACAAGCTCGGGCTCGGCAAGCCCCCGGTCAGCGGGTTCGGCGTTCCAGATTTCGTCCATCGATGCCTGCTTGCGCGCCGCCTGTGCGTTCATGCGACGGCTCCCCAGTGGCGGCTGAATTCGGCGCGCGCCTGGTGCTCGTCGGCGCCGTCGTCGGC
>JBATNB010000340.1:0-16557 GCA_049290135.1 Rhizobiaceae bacterium | reverse complement strand
ATGCCTGAATGGGTGCGCGCCTATGTCCGCTTCATCGACCGGATCAACTACCGGGTCGGCCGCTTCGCCATGTACATCCTGTTCGTGCTGATGGCGGTGATGCTGTGGTCGTCGGCGTCGAAAGTCGCCCATCTCCCGGCGAACTGGACGCTCGAGACGGCGCAGTTCCTGTTCGTGGCCTATTACCTGCTCGGCGCCCCCTATTCCATGCAGATGGACAGCAATGTCCGCATGGACCTCATCTATGGCCGCCTGAAACCGCGCAGCCAGCTGATCTGGGACGCCTTCACCGTCTTCGCGCTGATGTTCTACATCGGCGTCATGCTCTATGGCGCGATCGACAGCACCGTCTACGCCATATCCATCAACGAGCGCAGCCCCACCGCCTGGCGTCCGCCGCTCTGGCCGATCAAGCTCGTCACCTGCGTTGCCTTCGCGCTGCTGCTGCTGCAGGCGATCGCCCACTTCTTCCGCGACATCGCGGCCCTGCGCGAAGAGGCGATCTGATGTCCTACGATATCATCGCCCTTTTGATGTTCTCCACGCTCATGCTGATGATGATGACGGGGCAGCGCATCTTCGGGGCCATCGGTTTCGTCGCCGTGGTTGCCGCGCTGTCGCTGTGGGGCACCGGCGGCTCGGACCTCGGCTATTCCGCCGTCATGAAGCTGATGAAATGGAACGCGCTCCTGACCCTGCCCATGTTCATCTTCATGGGCTACGTCATGTCGGAGACGCGGCTCGCATCCGACCTTTACCGCATGTTCCATGTCTGGTTCGGGCCGTTGCCTGGCGGGCTGGCGATCGGCACGATCCTGCTCATGGTGCTGATCTCGGCCATGAACGGCCTTTCGGTGGCCGGCATGGCCATCGGCTCGACCATCGCGTTGCCGCAACTTGCCGCGCATGGCTACCGCAAGGAAATGATCTCCGGCGTCATCCAGGCCGGCTCCTCGCTCGGCATCCTGATCCCGCCGTCGGTCGTGCTCGTGCTCTATGCCATGATCGCGCGCCAGCCGGTCGGCCATCTGTGGCTGGCCGGCATCGTGCCCGGCCTGCTCATGGCGGCGATCTTCATCGCCTACATCGCGATCCGCTCGCGGCTCAATCCCGAACTGGCGCCGGCCTTGAGCCGGAAGGAACGCGACGAGATCTCGACCGCCGAGAAGATCGCGCTGCTGCGCGCCGGCCTGCTTCCCGTGTTCATCTTCGCCGTGATCCTGGTGCCCTTCGTCATGGGCTGGTCCAGCCTGACCGAGGCGTCGGTGTTCGGCGCGCTGGCGACCGTCGCTGTCGCCGCGGCCAAGGGGCGCTTCACCTGGGAGGTGTTCGAGGCCTCGACAAGGCAGACGCTCGGGATCACGGTGATGTTCATGCTCATCATCCTGGCCGCCCTGTCCTTCGGCGCGGTCTTCGACGGGCTTGGCGCCGGCAAGGTGATCGAGAATTTCTTCGTCGGCGAAATGCACCTGGAGCCGTGGCAGATCCTCGTGCTGATGCAATTGTCGTTCCTGATCATGGGGATGTTCCTGGACGACACGGCCATGCTGGTGATCGTGGCGCCGCTCTACGTCACCATGGTCGACCATCTCGGCTACAGCCTGATCTGGTATGGCGTGCTCTACACCATCACCTGCCAGATCGCGTATCTGACGCCGCCCTTCGGCTACAATCTCTTCCTGATGCGCGCCATGGCGCCCGCAGACTATTCGCTGCCGATGATCTACAAGTCAGTGGTGCCCTTCGTGGTGCTGATGCTGCTGACGCTCATCGTCGTCATGGTGTTCCCGCAGATTGCGCTCTGGTTGCCCGAACAGGTGTACGGTGCGCGATGATGGTCCGACCCCGAAAATCGAACGGTTTTGTGTGAGAAGGAGAATGACGATGACTTCCAGACGCAAATTCCTCACGACTGGCCTCGCCTCCGGCGCGGCCGTGCTTGCCGCGCCCGCGGTGCGGGCGCAATCGGCGCCGATCAAGTGGCGACTGCAGACCTATGCGGGTCCGGCGCTCGGCGCCGAGGTGGTCAAGCCGGCCATCGATCTGTTCAACCAGATCGCCCAGGGCCAGATGGAGATCGAGCTGTTCTACGCCGACCAGCTGGTGCCGACCGCCGAGCTTTTCCGCGCCATGCAGAAAGGCACCATCGACGCCGTGCAGTCCGACGACGATTCGATGGCCAGCCCCACCGAGGTGACGGTGTTCGGCGGCTACTTCCCGCTGGCGCTGCGCTACTCGCTGGACGTGCCGGCGCTGTTCAACCATTGGGGCCTCGACCAGATCTGGAAGGAAGAATACGCCAAGGTCGGCATCCAGCACATCTCCGCCGGCTCCTGGGACCCGTGCAACTTCTCCACCAAGAAGCCGATCGAGAAACTGGACGACCTCAAGGGACTGCGCATCTTCACCTTCCCGACCGCCGGACGCTTCCTGGCTCGCTTCGGCGTCGTCCCGGTCACGGTGCCGTGGGAGGACGTGCAGGTCGGCCTCCAGACCGGCGAGCTTGACGGCATCGCCTGGAACGGCGTGACCGAGGACTACACCTCCGGCTGGGCCGATGTGACCGGCAACTTCCTCACCAACAACATCTCCGGCGCCTGGATCGGCCATTTCTTCGCCAACCAGGAGAGCTGGAACAAGGTGCCGCCGCACCTGCAGCAGCTGCTCAGGGCATGCTTCGATTCCTCGCACTACTATCGCCAGCATTGGTACTGGGCCGGCGAAGCGCGGTTGCGCATCGAGGAAAGCAAGCTGAAGTACACCACGATCCCGGCCGCGGAATGGGCGACGGTGGAAGCCGAAGCGCAGAAGTTCTGGGACGAGATCGCGGCGGAAAGCGAGCTCAAGGCCAAGGTCGTCGGCATCATCAAGAAGTACAACGACACCATGGTGCAGGCCGGACCGCCCTACCGCTACGGCTGACGGCCGCCTGGAACGAGTACCGGACCGGCCGCATCCGCGGCCGGTTCTTCCGTTGAACCCGAAACGACCGCGAGATCGAAATGGCCGGAAACCTGAGCTTCGAACAACTCCAGAAGGACGTCGCCAGCGGCGACATCGACACTGTGCTGGTCTGCATCACCGACATGCAGGGCCGCCTGATCGGCAAGCGGTTCATCGGATCCTTCTTCGTCCAGTCGGCCCATGACGAGACCCATGGCTGCAACTACCTGCTGGCCAACGACATCGACATGGAGCCGGTACCCGGATACGCCGCCGCCTCATGGTCGAAGGGCTATGGCGATTTCGTCATGAAGCCGGACATGGCGACGCTGCGCCGCATCCCCTGGCTCGACAAGACCGCGCTCGTGCTTGCCGACGTGCAGGACCACCACCACCACGAGGACCTGCCGCACTCGCCGCGCGGCATCCTGAAGAAGCAGATCGCGCGCCTGACGGAGCGCGGCTGGATGGCCTACTTCGCCTCCGAGCTGGAGTTCTTCCTGTTCGAGGAAACCTATGATTCCGCCCGCGCCAAGAAGTTCACCGGACTGTCGACCGCCTCGCCCTACATCGGCGACTACGGCATCCAGATCACGTCCAAGGAAGAGCCCTACATGCGGGCGATCCGCAACGGCCTGGCTGGCGCCGGCATCCCGGTGGAGAACTCGAAAGGCGAATGGGGCCCCGGCCAGGAAGAAATCAACGTGCGCTACGCCGAGGCGCTCGAGATGGCCGACAGCCATGTCGTCATGAAGAATGGCTGCAAGGAGATCGCCCACAACATGGGCAAGGCCATCACCTTCATGGCGAAGTACAATTTCAGCCTCGCCGGCAACTCCTCCCACATCCACAATTCACTGTGGAGCGCCGACGGCAAGACGCCGCTGTTCCTCGACAAGAAGGGCGAGCGCGGCATGTCGCAGCTGATGCGCCACTGGGTTGCCGGGCAGATGAAATATGCCCGCGACATCACCTGGTTCCTGGCGCCCTACATCAACTCCTACAAGCGCTTCCAGGTCGGCACCTTCGCGCCGACCAAGATCATCTGGTCGGATGACAACCGCACCGCCGGCTTCCGCCTGTGCGGTGGCGGCACCAAGGCCATCCGCATCGAGTGCCGCATCGGCGGCGCCGACCTCAACCCCTACCTGGCGTTTGCCGCGCTGATCGCCGCCGGGCTTGCCGGCATCGACGAGAAGCTGGAGCTCCAGCAGCCGTTCGAGGGCGATGCCTACGCGGGCGCGAAACTGCCGGAGATCCCGAAGACGCTGCGCGAGGCGATCGAGCATCTGCGGAAGTCGAAGATGCTGCTTTCGGCCTTCGGCAAGGATGCCATCGCCCATTACCTGCACACCGCCGAATGGGAGCAGTTCGAGTATGACCGCCGCGTCACCGACTGGGAACTGCACCGCGGATTCGAAAGGTACTAATGTAAACTACTTATTTGAAGTGTGTTGACATGATTTCCATGATCTCCTACAAGGCCGGTGCGGCGTTCGCCGCGCCAACATCAGGAGAGCGTAATGGGAAAGTATGAGCCGCTCGGTACATATCTGGCCGCCCAGAATCGCATGCATATTCCGATGTCGTTTGCGGAGATCGAGGACATCATCGGCGAGAAACTGCCGGCTTCGAAGCAATATCCCGCGTGGTGGAGCAATAGCCCCACCAACAATGTCATGACCAAGGAATGGCTCTCCGCGGGGTATCAGACCGAGGCGGTCGATATTGCCGGCGAAAAACTGGTTTTCCGCCGGATCAAGAAGCCACCGAACGCCACTTCCCCGGTGTCGACTGCGCTGGGTTCGGAGACGCCGGAAGCGCCGCGCAAGCGGACGAGCATTTTCGGTTGCATGAAGGGGACGCTGACGCTCGATCCTGATGTCGATCTGACCGAGCCAGCCGACCCCGAATGGTCGAAGGTTTACGAAGATGGCTGACAGGTTGCTGCTCGACACCTGCGCAATCATCTGGATTTCGCAAGACGAAAAACTGGACCCTGCCGCCATGGAGGCAATCGCGGCGGCAGAGTCCGCATCCCGACCGATTTACATTTCCATAATGTCGGCTTGGGAGGTCGGCATGTTGATGTCCAAAGGAAGACTGGCCTCATCCAAACCGCCGCTCCGCTGGTTCAATGATTTCATTGAAAACTCCTCCGTTGTTGTTCAACAGCTGAATGTGGACGTGATGATCGCTTCGTCCTTCCTTCCGACGCCCGTGCATAACGACCCCATGGATCGCATCCTCATCGCCACCGCCCGCGAACACGAACTCACCATCGTCACCCGCGACAAGGCGATCCTCGCCTATGGCGCGTCGGGTCATGTAAGAACATTAGCCTGCTAACCCTGTCGGAGACTCCATCTTGGAAACCATCAAGCTCAAATCGCCCGTCGACGGCTCCATCTATGCCGAACGCCCGGTGCTCTACGACCGCGAACTCAACGCCGTGGTGGAGCGCGCGCGCAAGGCGCAGATGAGCTGGGCGGACACCTCGTTTGCCGAACGCGGCGCCGTGTTGGCGCGGTTCCTCGACAGCCTGCTCGCCATGAACGACGACATCACCGTCGAACTCGCCTGGCAGATGGGCCGGCCGGTGCGCTACGGCGGCGAGAAGCGCGGCGTCGAGGAACGCACCCGCTTCATCATCGCCAACGCCGAAGCCGCGCTTGCCCCGCATGTCGTGGAGGATTCGGTGGCATTCCGCCGCATGGTCAAGCATGTGCCGCTCGGCGTCGTGCTGGTGATCGCGCCGTGGAACTATCCCTATCTCACCGCGGTCAACACCATCGTGCCGGCGCTGATGGCCGGCAACACCGTCATCCTCAAGCATGCCTCGCAGACGCTGCTCGTCGGCGAGCGTTTCCAGAAGGCGTTCGACATGGCCGGCCTGCCGCGCGGCGTGTTCCAGAACGTCGTGCTCGGCCATGCGCAGACCGAGGCCCTGCTCGGCTCCGGCAGGATCGACCACTGCAACTTCACTGGCTCGGTCAATGGCGGCAAGGCCATCGAGCGCGCCGCCGCCGGCACCTTCATGTCGCTGGGCCTTGAACTCGGCGGCAAGGATCCCGCCTACGTGCTTCCCGACGCCGACCTCGACCACGCCATCGAGAACATCGTCGACGGCGCGTTCTACAATTCCGGCCAGTGCTGCTGCGGCATCGAGCGCGTCTATGTGCACGAGGCGGTGTTCGATCGCTTTGTCGAGGGCGCGCGCGCGCTGACGTCGCAATATGTGCTCGGCAATCCGCTGGACCAGGCCACGACACTCGGCCCGATGGCGCATGCGCGCTTCGCCGACGTGGTGCGCGAGCAGAGGGCCGAGGCGCTGCGCAAGGGCGCCCGGCCGCTCATCAACATGAAACATGAACTCGACCGTCCGGGCTCGACCTACCTGACGCCGGAAATCCTCGTCGATGTCGATCACCAGATGAGCGTCATGCGCGAGGAGAGCTTCGGCCCGGTCGTCGGCATCATGAAGGTCCGCTCCGACGCCGACGCCGTGGCGCTCATGAACGACAGTCCCTACGGGCTGACGGCCTCGGTGTGGACCAGGGACAAGGAGCGCGCCGAAGCCATCGGCGACAGGATTGAGACCGGCACGGTCTACATGAACCGCTGCGACTATCTCGATCCGGCGCTGGTGTGGACGGGCGTCAAGGATACCGGCAAGGGCGTGACCCTGTCGGTGTTCGGCATCCAGGGTCTGACCCGGCCGAAATCCTATCACCTGCGGACGCTGGCCTGACCATGTCGGCGTTCCGGGCCGTCATCCCCGCCGTGCCGACCGTGCTTGTCGACGACGCCCGCGCGCGCGTCACGCGCTGGGATTTCGAGCCCGGCGCCGAAACCGGGTTCCATCGCCACGGCATGGACTATGTCGTCGTGCCGATGACCGATCTCGACCTGCGCATCGCCGATGCCGACGGCGAGCGCCGGGTTACGGTTGCCGCGGGCGCCGCCTATGCGCGCCGGTCCGGCGTGGAGCACAACGTCGCCAATGCCGGCACCCATCCGGCAAGCTTCATCGAAATCGAAATCAAATCCCTCACCTGAAAGCACCTCCCATGGCCAAGTCCGTCCAGGCAAAATGGAACTACCCCACAACCGTGCGCTTCGGCGCCGGCCGCATCGGCGAACTCGCCGAGGCCTGCAAGTCCTCCGGCATGAAGAAGCCGCTGTTCGTCACCGATCCGGGCCTGGCGAAGATGCCCATCGTCGCCAACGCGCTGAAGGTGCTGACCGACGCCGGCATGAAGCCCGGGCTGTTCCACGACGTGCAGCCGAACCCGGTTGAATCCAACGTCTATGCCGGCATCGAGGTGTTGCGCAAAGGCAGGCATGACGGCGTCGTCGCCTTCGGCGGCGGCTCGGCGCTCGATGCGGCCAAGGTGATTGCCTTCATGGCCGGCCAGACCCGCCCGATGTGGGATTTCGAGGATGTCGGCGACTGGTGGACGCGCGCCGATCCGAAAGGAATCCTGCCGATCGTCGCCGTGCCGACCACCGCCGGCACCGGCTCGGAGGTCGGCCGCGCCGGCGTCATCACCCAGGAAGCCACCACCACCAAGAAGGTGATCTTCCATCCCATGATGATGCCGGCCATCGTGATCGCCGATCCGGAACTGACGATCGGCATGCCGCCCTTCATCACCGCCGGCACCGGCATGGATGCGCTTGCCCATTGCCTGGAGGCCTATTGCGCGCCGGGCTACCACCCGATGGCCGACGGCATCGCCATCGAGGGCATGCGGCTCGTCTTCGAGAACCTTCCCAAGGTGTTCGCCAATGGCCGGGACATCGAGGCGCGCGGCCACATGATGAGCGCCGCCGCCATGGGTGCGACCGCGTTCCAGAAGGGCCTCGGCGCGATCCACTCGCTGTCGCACCCGATCGGCGCGATCTACCATACCCATCACGGCATGACGAACGCCGTGTTCATGCCCTACGTGCTGGCCTTCAACCGGCCGGCGATCGAGGACCGGCTGGCGCGCGCCAGCGCCTATATCGGCATCAAGGGCGGCTTCGACGGCTTCATGAAGGCGGTCATGAAGCTGCGCACGCAACTGAAGGTTCCCCATGCCCTGCCGGGGCTGGTCAAGGGCCTGGACATGGACAGGAAGCGCAAGGGTCTCATTGCCGACATGGCGATCGTCGACCCGACCGCGGGCGGCAATCCGGTCAAGCTGACGAAGAAGGCGGCGTTGCAGATGCTCGACGCGGCGATCGACGGGACCGTCTGACCGTCCCGTCGGCGAATGAAAAAAGGGCGGGGAGTTCCCCGCCCTTTTCTTGTACCCGGATCGCGACGCGCCCTTATTTGCGCATCACTTCCTTCCACATGCCGCCATCGACCTTGGAGACGAACACCGCGCCGCCGCCGATATGGTCGGCGCCCATGTCGATCGAGGTGTCCAACACCTTGTCATCGTACTTCAGGCCTTCCATCGCGGTCTGGAACGTCGCGGCGTTGAGGTCCTTGCCGGCCGCCTCGAGGGCGCGAACCAGCGTGTCGCCGGCCGACCAGCCGAGCTGCGCCGCGGTACCCGGAGCCTCGCCCGTCTTGGCCTGGAAGTTCTCCGCCCATGCCTTGAGTTCGGGATCGGACAGGCGCGCCTCGAAGTCGGCCCAGCCGGAAGCGGCGTAGAAGCCCTCGGCCGGCCCACCCTGCACCTTGGCGACCGCGGTGTTGAACGCCGCCGAGGACCCCAGGAACGACACGTCGGCCCAGCCGAGCTTCTTGGCGGTGCCGAGCACGATGATCGTCTGGCGCACGCCGAGCGCGGTGGTGATGATGTCGCAACCGGCTTCCTTCAGCTTGGTCAGCGAACCGACGAAATCCTGCTCGTCGGGCTTGTGGGTGGTCTCGGCCGCGTAGGTGAGGCCGGAATCGGGCGCCTGGTCCTTGGTCGCCTCCTGGATTTCCACGCCGAACTCGGTCGGCAGGAACATCGAGCAGACTTCCTTGGCGCCCTTCTCCTTGGCCAGATAGTCCACGCCGGTGCGGATCTGGTCGTAATAGGTGGAGAACCCGGAATAGTGCAGCGCCGCGTCGCCTTCCGTGGTCAGCTGCCTGGCGGCGGTGAGCGGCGCGACATTGGCCACCTTCGCCGGATCCATCAGCTTGAAGCCGGCCAGCACGTGCGGCGTGCCGAGGTTGAGGATCATGGCGAACACCTTGTCGGCATTCACCAGCTTGTTGTAGTTCTGCACCGCCTTCGGCACCTGGTAGCCATGGTCCTCCACGACGAAGCGGATCGTGCGGCCATGGATGCCGCCCTTGGCGTTGACGTCATCGAAGATGATCTGCGCGGCTTTCACGGCCTGCACGTTGAAGGCGGCGAACGGACCCGACAGGTCGCCGTTGGAGCCGATGACGATCTCGGTGTCGGAAACACCCTGATCGGCCAGTGCCGGTACGGCCAGCCCGGCGGACACCAGGCCGGCCAGCGCGGTCGTCGTGAACAGTCTCTTCATGCCTTCCTCCTCAGGTTGAACGAGTGGCGGCCTCGCCGCCGTACATCTCGTCGATGAGCTTGCGATGCTTCTTCTCCACGAACGACCGCTTCAGTTTCATCGTCGCGGTCAGTTCGTCGTCTTCCGCCGTCAACAGCACGTCGATCAGCCGGAAATCCTTGATCTGCTCCACCCGCGCGAAGGCGCGGTTGGTCTCCTCGATGACGCCGCCGATCAGCGCCTTGACCTCCTCCGACGCGCACAGCGAGCGGAAGTCGGTGAACGGGATGCGGCGGTCCTGCGCGAACTTCTCCACATTCTCCTGGTCGATCATGACCAGGCAGGTCAGGTATTTGCGCCGGTCGCCGATGATCACCGCATCGGCGATGTAGGGCGAGAATTTCAGCCGGTTCTCGATTTCGGCCGGGGTGATGTTCTTGCCGCCGGCGGTGATGATGATGTCCTTGATGCGGCCGGTGATCGACAGGCGGCCATCATTGCCGAGACGCCCGACATCGCCGGTCCTCAGCCAGCCGTCCTCGGTGAACGTGTCGGCGGTCTGCGCGGGCTTGCCCCAATAGCCCTTGAACACGTTGCCACCGCGATACTGGATCTCCCCGTCGGCGGCGATCCGCGCCGCGGCGCCCGGCAACACCGTGCCGACCGTGCCGATCCGGTTGTCCTCGACCGTGTTGATCGAGATGACCCCGGAACTCTCCGTCATGCCATAGCCCTCCACCAGCGGCACGCCGATGGCCCAGTACCATTTGAGCAGGTCGGGCGAGATCGGCGCCGCCCCGGTGCCGCCGCGGCGGATGCGGTCCATGCCGATCATCCGCCTGATGTTGGCAAGCACGAGGAAATCGGCGATCCGGTAAATGAACGCGGTCAGCAACGGCACCGGCGCGCGGTCCAGCAGCCGCTCGGCCCGCCTGTAACCGGTTGCGAGCGCCAGCCGATAGGCAAGGCGGCCGGTGCGCGTCGCCTCCGACTGGGCGATCGCCAGCCGGGAATAGACCTTCTCCCAGACCCGAGGGACCGCGGTGAAGGAGTGCGGCGAGACCTCGCGCAGATTGTCGAACACCGTTTCCGGGCTTTCGGCGAAGTTGACGGTGGCGCGCGACACGATGGGGGCGAAGCCGGAGAACAGGCGCTCCAGGATGTGGCACAGCGGCAGGAAGCAGATCTGCTCGTCGGTGGGAAATGACGGCACGGCCGAGAGCGCCGAGGCCAGTGAGAACATGATGTTGCCATGGCCGATCATCGCGCCCTTCGGCATGCCGGTCGTGCCCGACGTATAGACGAGGATCGCGGTGTCCTCGGGGCGCGACAGGTCGATCTCGGCCTCGAACAGGCCCGGCGCATCCTTCAGCGCCGCATGGCCGATGGCGTAAAGCTCGTCGAGGAACATCACCCTGTCGTCGGCGAAGCCGTGCAGCCCTTCGCGCGACAACACCACCGCCCTGGTCAGGCCCGGCATGCGATCCTTCACCGACAGGAACTTGTCGAGCTGCTCGTCATTTTCCAGGAACAGGAACCGGCTGTCGGAATCGTTGACCAGGTAGGCCAGCTGTTCGGCCGAATCGGTGGTGTAGATGCCTGAACCGATGCCGCCGACGCACTGGGTGGCCAGGTCGACATAGAGCCATTCCTTGTTGTCCTCCGACAGGATGGACACCACCTCGCCGCGTTTCAGCCCGAGCTGGCGCAGCGCCAGGCCGATGAGGCGCGCATTGTCGTAGAACTCGGCCCAGGTGAACGACAGCCAGATTCCGTAATCCTTCTCGCGGTGGGCAACGCGGTTGCCAAGCTCGGCGCATCGGGCGCGAAACAGCTTGGGCAGCGTGTCGCAGCCATCGATCACGTAAGGCCCGCGCGACAGGTCGGCGTTGATCGTCACGCCGTTGACCGTGACCCGCGCTGCTTCGGCGTTGCCGCTCATCGCCACCTCCTCACCGCCACGTCTTGCGCTGCTTCCAGCGCTTCTGGCCGCGCGGGCTTTCGTCCCGGACGCCGAGGAAGAATTCCTGCACGTCCTTCGACTGCTTCAGCGTCTCCGCCTCCCCCGCCATCACGATGCGACCGAGCTCGAGCACATAGCCGAAATGCGCGTTCTCCAGCGCGATCGCGGCATTCTGCTCCACGAGCATCATGGTCATGGATCGTTCGCGGTTCAACCGGCCGATGATCTCGAAGATCTCGGAAACCAGAAGCGGCGACAAGCCCAGCGACGGCTCGTCGAGAAGCATGAGCTTCGGCCGCGCCATCAGTCCGCGGCCGATGGCCAGCATCTGCTGCTGCCCGCCCGACAGTGTGCCGGCCGCCTGCCGGCGCCGCTCCTTCAGGATCGGGAAATAGGCGTAGACCATCTCCTCGTCCTCGGCGATGCCGGATCCGGCGCGGCGCGTGAAGGCGCCCATGCGCAGATTCTCCGCCACGCTGAGCAGCGGGAACACCTCGCGCCCCTCCGGCACATGCACGATGCCGCGCCGGACCACCCGGTCCGGCTCCGAGCCGCCGATGCTCTCGCCATCGAAGAGGACCTCGCCCTTTTCCGGGTCCATGACGCCGGAGATCGTCTTCATCAGCGTGGTCTTGCCGGCGCCGTTGGCGCCCAGCACCGTGACGATGCGCCCGGCATGAACGTCGAGGCTGACGCCGCGCAGCGCCATGATCGGCCCGTAGAAGGCCTCCAGGTTGCGCACCGACAACAGCGGCGTCGCGCTCATGCCACGCTCCTCCTGTCGTCCTGGCGGCCGAGATAGGCCTCGATGACCGCGGGATGCGACTGCACCTCGTGCGGCGTGCCGAGCGCGATGGCCTTGCCGTCGGCCAGCGCCAGCACGCGGTCGGAGACCGAGGAGACGAGGTGCATGTCGTGCTCGACCATCAGCACCGTCATCCCCATCTGTGTCTTCATGTCCTCTACCCAGAAGGCGACATCCTGCGTCTCCTCGGTGGACAGTCCGGAGGCCGGCTCGTCCAGCAGCAGCAGCCGCGGTTCGATCGCCAGCGCCCGGCCGAGCTCCACCACCTTGCGCACCCCGTAGGGCAGGCCGGCAATGTAGGTGTTGCGATGGGCCTGCAGGTCGAGGAAGTCGATGACCTTCTCCACCGCCGCGCGGTCGGCGCGTTCGCCGCGCCATGCCTTCGGCAGGAACAGGAGATCCTCGACCAGCGACGTGGTGCGCCGCGTGTGGCGCCCGACCAGCAGGTTCTGCAGCACGGTCGCATGGTCGAACAGCTCGATGTTCTGGAAGGTGCGCGCAATCCCGAGCCGCGCAATGTCGTGCGCGGGGTGTTTCAGCAGGCTCTCCCCGGCAAAGCGGATGTCGCCCTCGATCGGATCGTAGAACCGCGACACGAGGTTGAAGAGCGTCGACTTGCCGGCGCCGTTCGGCCCGACGAGCGCGAACACCTCGCCCTCCTCGACGGAAAACGACACATGGTCGACGGCGGTGACGCCGCCGAACTTGAGCGTGACATTGTCGACCTCGAGCAGGCTCATCGCATCCGCTCCGTCTTCAGATAGCTTTTCTGCCGGCGGAACATCGACTTCCGGTAGAACGGGAACAGGTCGAAGAAGGTGCGGATCTTCAGCCAGCGCCCGTAGATGCCGCGCGGCTCGAACAGGATGAACAGGATGAGGATCGCGCCGAACACCGCCGATTCCAGCCCCGGTATCGCCACCGACCCCTGCCCCGTCAGCGCCGCCGCCAGGTCGCGGACCGCAACGATCAGCTGCGGCAGCATCACCACCACGAGGGCGCCGAAGAACGCGCCATGGATCGAGCCGACGCCGCCGATGACCACCATCATCAAAAGCTGGATCGAGATGACCAGGGTGAAGGAATCCTGGTTGAACACGCCGGCGAAGTGCCCCATCAGCGCGCCGGCGACGCCGGTGACGGCGGTCGACAGGCCGAAGGCCACCGCCTTGGTGCGCGCGACATTGACGCCCATCGCCCGGGCCGAGACTTCCGAATCGCGCACCGCCGCGAAGGCGCGCCCGGTCGGCGAACGCAACAGATTGAGATAGACGAGCACGACGATGACCGTCACCGCCAGGACAAGGTAGTAGAACGCGCCCGGGTTGGCGTAGCGGTCGATGGCAAAGCCGAACAGCGTGATCGTCGGCGCGACGAGGCCGTTGACACCGCCCGTCAGCGGCTCGGCCAGCACGATGATGTCTTCCACCAGCACCGAGATGGCGAGCGTTGCGATGGCCAGGTAGATCCCGTGCAGGCGCGCCGTCGGCAGCGCCAGCGCCACCCCGGCCGCACCCGAGATCAGCGCGGCAAGCGGCAGCGACAGCGGGAAGGGAAGGCCGAGCCGGTCCTGCAGCAAGGTGTTGGCATAGCAGCCGACCGCCAGGAACGCCGCGTGTCCGAGGCTGCCCTGCCCTGCCTGGCCGACCAGGATCATCAGGCCCATCCCGGCGATCGACCAGATGAGCACGCTGGTCGCCTCGCCGATCAGGAACCGGTCGAGCAGGTAGGGCAGAGCCAGCAGCACCAGCCCGAGCAGCCCGTACCAGAACACCTGCCCGGCATGGGAGACGAGCCGGATATCGATGTCGTAGTCGGTCTTGAACAGCGTCCGCATGCCTCAGACCTTCTTGGCGTGAACCTGCGCCAGGATTCCGTGCGGACGGAACACGAGCACCAGGAACAACAGCAGATAAGGGGCGATCTGGCTGTAGCCGGCGGCCAGATAGTAGGAGGCGAACGGCTCGATCAGGCCGACGATCAGGCCGCCGAGCAGCGCGCCCGGCAACGAGCCGAAACCGCCGATCACCGAGCCCGCGAACGCCTTGATGCCGAGCAGGCCGAGGCCGGGATCGATCGAGCCCTTGGAGGCGAACAGGATGCCGGCGACGGCTGCCACCACCCCCGACAGCGCCCAGGTCAGCGACTGGATGCGCTTGACCGGGATGCCCATGTAGTAGGCGGCAAGCTGGTTCTGCGACGCCGCCTGCATGGCGATGCCGAGGCGCGTGCGGGCGAAATAGGCCCACAGCAGCAGGGTGAGGATGATCGTGACGGCGATGACCGTCACCTCGTCGAGCCCCAGCACCAGCCCTGCGAACCGGACATCCTTTCCGGCAATCGGGCTCTCCAGTGACACCGGCTCATGGCCGAAGATCGAGCCGGCGATGAAGCGCAGCACGAACCCGAGGGCGATGGTCAGGATGACCACCGCGATCTGCGACTGTCCGAACATCCGGCGCAGCACGATCATGTCGATCAGATAGCCGAAGATGCCCATGACCACGAGCGCCAGCGGCACCGCGACATAGAATGGCAGCGCCGCCCATTGCTCGTTGGCGAACCCGAGCGTCACGAAGGCGCCCAGCATCATCATGTCGCCCTGCGCGAAATTGACGGCTTCAGTCGCCTTGTAGATCAGCACGAAGCCAAGGGCGATCAGGCCGTAAACACAGCCATTGGCCAGTCCGCTCACGGCGAGCTGGACGATTTCCATGCCGTTTCCTCCGTATGCTCGCCCGGTCTGCCGCCGGGCTTTCCGACAATTCACCACACCCGTCCGGGTGCCGCCACCTTTTTCGCTCCGTCACGCGCCGGCCGGCGCCAGGAAGACCTTTCCGTTCGGCCGCGCCAGTTCCGCCGGCAGGCGCGCCATCGCTTCGTCGAGCGAGAGCACCGCCGTCACGTCCGTGCGCCAGCGCCCGCTGGCGAAGCGCTGCTGCGCCTCGATCGCTCCGGCGGCGCGTTTTTCCAACGTGGCGCGGCGCATCCATTCCGTCAGCCAGAACCCTTCCACCCGCTTGTCCTGGAAGATCAACTGCCCCGGTTCGCGGATCGTCGTGTCGGAGGGATCGAGGCGGCCATAGACGATCCAGCGTGCGCCATTGCCCATCGCGTGAAAGACCGTGGAGGCAAGCGGTCCGGTGACCGCGTCGAGGAAGATGCGCGGCTGCTCCTGCGCAAGGACGTCGCGCAGGCGCGAGCGGAAATCGCCGGCACCGGCATTGAGCACGTGCGCCGCGCCGGCGCGGGCAAGAATCTCGCCCTGGTCGTCGCGCCGGACGATGGCGATGGGCCGGAACCCTTCCTCCGCCGCCACGCCCATCATCAGCTTGCACAACTGGCTGGCGCCGGCGGTGAGCACGAACGATTTCTGCCCCTCCTCGCGCACGAGGTCGAACATGGCCAGTGCCGTCAGCGGATTGACGATCAGCGCCGCGCCATCGATGTCGGACACGCCGTCGATGAGCGGAATGACCGAGCGCGCGTCGGCGATGGCGAAATCGGCCCAGGAGCCCCAGTTCGATTGTCCCGTGGCAAAGGCCACCCGCCGGCCCACCATCGCATCGCCAAGGGCGCCGCCGCCCGAAACCGTCACGATGCCGGACCCCTCGAACCCCGCCGGCCGTCCCTTCATGCGCGGCTGGCCGTAGAGACCCTTGATGAACATCACGTCGGACGGGTTGACCGAAGCGCGCGACACCCGGATCAGCACCTGCCCTTCCGCCGGCGCGGGCGTCGCGATCGTTTCAAGCTGCACATATGGCTCCATCGCCTCCAGCACGGGGCCCGACGGCTGGCGCGCATAGCCATCGTTCTTCAGAAGCATCGCGGACATCGGGGCGGAAGCGCTCATGTCGGGTCTCCGGGTACAAGGATGATCTTGCCGGAGGCGCCACGCGCCATGATCCGGGCAAGGACGGACGCGGCATCGGCCAGCCGGTAGCGGCCCTCGATCACGGGACGCACCTTGCCCGCGGCATGCCATTCCAGGAGTTCCGCGACGTTGGCCGCGTGCGCCGCCGGTTCGCGTTGCGTGAACGATCCCCAGAACACGCCGACCACCGAGAACCCCTTGACCAGGGCGAGGTTGACCGGGAATTGCGGGATGGCGCCGGAGGCGAAGCCGACGACGAGCAGGCGGCCGCCCCAGGCCATCGAACGGGCGAGCGCATCGAAACTGTCGCCTCCGACCGGATCGAAGGCGACGTCGACCCCCCGGCCGGCGGTTGCCTCCTTCAGCCCCTCGCGCAAGCCTTCGTAGGCGAGCGCGACATCGGCCCCGGCGGCGATCGCCAGCGCGCGCTTCTCCTCGGTCGAGGCGATGGCGATGACGCGGGCGCCGATGGCCTTGCCGATCTGGATGGCCGCGATCCCGGTGGACCCG
>JBATNB010000339.1:0-2183 GCA_049290135.1 Rhizobiaceae bacterium | reverse complement strand
CGCGTTCGCTCGGTTCGATGAGGACCAGGGCGCGTCGTCCGCCATCGTTCGCCTTGAAGCGCGCCGGCAGGTCGGCGCAATCGGCGGCGTTGGCGTCGGCAAGCAGGATGCACGCGCCCGCCTCGTCGGACCATGTCTCGCCGTGCCGCGCCGCGCCGCCGCGCGAGACGATCGTCCTGACCATCGCCGCGCCCTCGGTGGCAAAGGGCGTCACGATGGCGACATCGCTGCCGCGCAGGCGCTCCGCCTCGTTGCGTTCGAAATCCGCCAGCACCTGGGCCGGCAGTCGGAAGGTGAACGCCGATCCATGCCCGGGCCGGCTCTGCGCGACGATGTCGCCGCCCATGGCCTTGGCGATTCGGCGCGAGATCGACAGGCCGAGCCCGGCGCCGCCATGGGTGCGCGTGGTGCCGCCCTCCGCCTGCTCGAACTCCTCGAACACGCGTTCCAGATCGTCGGCGCGAATGCCCGGCCCGGTATCGGTGACCGTGAAGGCGAGGCGGCCGTCGCCATCGGCGCCGACGCCGAGCGTGACGCCGCCCCGGTCAGTGAACTTGACCGCGTTGCCGACCAGGTTGACCAGCACCTGGCGCATGCGCACCGGATCGGACAGCACCGCCTGCGGCGTTGCGGGATCGACTGTCACCCCGAGGCCGATTCCCTTGGCATGAGCCTTGCCGGCGAGAAGCTCGGCCACCGATTCGGCCAGCGCCGGCGGCGAGACGCGTTCGTTCGACAGGTCGATGCGCCCCGCCTCGATGCGCGAGAAATCCAGAAGGTCGTCGATCAGCCCGAGCAGCGAATCGCCTGAGGTCGAGATCGCCGACAGGTAGTCGCGCTGTTCGGCCGACAGCGGCGAATCGGCCAGCAGCTTGGCCATGCCGAGGATACCGTTCATCGGCGTGCGGATTTCGTGGCTGACGGTGGCGAGGAACCGCGACTTGGCACGGTTCCCGGCTTCGGCCCGCTCGCGGGCGGCGATCAGTTCGGCCTCCGCCGCCTTGCGGTGCGTGATGTCGCGGGCAATGGCGCGATGCTGCGTTTCGCCGCTGGTCTCGTCGCGGGTGGAAGCTTCCACCCAGGAGAACCAGCGTTCGCCTCCCGGATTGCTGAACCGAACGTCAGCGCTCCACGGGCCATCGCCCGAGTAGCCGGGCCTGGCCGCCGGCGCGGAAAAGCCGAGCTCGTCGAGGCGAAGCCCGGCCAGATCGTCGTCGGCGCGCCCGACCAGCCCCGCGAACACACTGTTGGCGTAAAGGATCCGGCCGCCGGCATCGCGATGCACCACGATGTCGCCAAGGGCATCGACAAGGCCGCGGAAACGCTCCTCGCTCTCGCGCAATTCCCACATGCGGTCGGCCAGGGATTCCAGCGCCTTGCGGCTCTCCGCCGCGTGGGCTTCGATACGCCGCGACAGCGTGCGCATGTCGCTCGCGGTGGCGGCGGCGAGCGCCAGCATCACCGCGCCCGTGAAGGTCAGTCCCGAAACCAGCAGGAAGGAAGCCCCGGTCAGCGACGCCAGGTAGGCCAGTGAAAGGGCGAGCAGGCCGGTGGCGAGCGCCACCGCCGCGCGTCCGCGGATTGTCCGCGCCGCCGTCAGCGGCGCTACCGCCGCCCGATCGTTCGTGTCGTCGCCACCCATGCCGAAATCATCGCATGACGCGCTTTCGGAACCCTGCCGGCATTCGCGACAATTTTATCGATCACATGCGGACGACCAGGCGGCCGCGCACCTTGCCGTCGAGGATGTCATGGGCGGCCGGGATGATGTCGTCGAAGCCGATGGTCGTGGTGATCGCCTCGATCCGGGCCGGATCGAGATCGCGCCCGAGCCGGTCCCAGGCCGCCAGCCGTCGCACCTTCGGCGCCATGACCGAATCGATGCCGAGCAACGCGACGCCCCTGAGGATGAAGGGCGCCACCGATGCCGGCAGATCCATGCCCTGCGCCAGCCCGCAGGCGGCGATCGCCCCGCCATAGCGGGTCATCGACAGCACATTGGCCAGCGTGTGGCTGCCGACCGAATCGACGCCGGCGGCCCAGCGCTCGCGCGCCAGCGGCTTGGCCGGCCCGGACAGTTCCGCCCGGTCGATGACTTCGCTCGCACCCAGGCCCTTCAGGTAGGCGGCTTCCTCCGGGCGGCCGGTCGACGCCACCACCGTCCAGCCGAGGCGGGACAACAG
>JBATNB010000338.1:0-2650 GCA_049290135.1 Rhizobiaceae bacterium | reverse complement strand
GTCCGCCACCGCCTCGCCCGCCCGTTCCATGAGCAGGCGGCCGGGCAAGCCGGCCAGTTCCGCGGCAAGACGGTCCGCCGTCGCCATTTCGTCAGGCGTCAGGATTTCCGTCATGGCCCCTCCGCCGCTGATTGTGATGCGATGCACAAGACTGCGCAACAGCCAATACTGCCTGTTTTCCAGGCGATTTGCCCGTTATTGAGGCAGGCGCTACCGGAGCCGAGGCAAGGCGGTGGCGCGGCAAGGCCGGTTCCGCCCAAAAAACCGCCAATCCGGCCGCCCGCGCCGCCGCCCGGACACCGTCCCGACGCTTCTCCCCGTCCGGATCGCGGCGCGCGGCATCTGGCATGAAACCTGCTTTCCCATGGGCGGACGGACACGGATTTCCGCAACGAGAAGAGGTACCCCGGCCATGAAGAAGATCGAGGCGATCATCAAGCCGTTCAAGCTTGACGAAGTGAAGGAGGCGCTGCAGGAAGTCGGCCTGCAGGGCATCACGGTCATCGAGGCCAAGGGTTTCGGACGCCAGAAGGGGCATACCGAACTCTATCGCGGCGCCGAATATGTCGTGGACTTCCTGCCGAAGGTGAAGGTCGAGGTCGTGCTCGGCGACGATGCAGTCGAGGCGGCGGTGGAAGCCATCCGCAAGGCCGCCCAGACCGGGCGCATCGGCGACGGCAAGATCTTCGTCTCCAACATCGAGGAAGTCATGCGCATCCGCACCGGCGAAACCGGCATGGACGCCATCTGAACCGCCAACACCCATCCTCCCCAACAGCAATCGTCGGACAAAGGAAAACGACCATGACGACAGCCAAGGACATCCTGAAGGAACTGAAGGACAAGGACGTGAAGTTCCTTGACCTCAGGTTCGCCGACACGCGCGGCAAGATGCAGCACCTGACGATGGACGTGAGCCTCGTCGACGAGGACATGTTCGCCGACGGCGTGATGTTCGACGGTTCGTCGATCGCCGGCTGGAAGGCCATCAACGAGTCCGACATGGTGCTGATGCCGGACACGGCCACCTACCACATGGATCCCTTCTTCGCGCAGGCGACCGCCGTGGTGTTCTGCGACATCCTCGACCCGGTCTCCGGCGAATCCTTCAACCGCGACCCGCGCGGCATCGCCAAGAAGGCCGAGGCCTACCTGAAGTCGGAAGGCATCGGCGACACCATCTTTGTCGGCCCGGAAGCCGAGTTCTTCGTCTTCGACGACGTCAAGTACAAGGCCGATCCCTACAACACCGGCTTCAAGCTCGATTCGACCGAGCTGCCGTCCAACGACGACACCGACTACGAGACCGGCAACCTCGGTCATCGTCCGCGCGTCAAGGGCGGCTACTTCCCGGTGCCGCCGGTCGACAGCGCCCAGGACATGCGCTCCGAGATGCTGACCGTGCTGGCCGAGATGGGCGTGGTGGTCGAGAAGCACCATCACGAGGTCGCCGCCGCCCAGCACGAGCTCGGCGTCAAGTTCGACGCGCTGGTGCGCAACGCCGACAAGATGCAGATCTACAAGTACGTCGTGCACCAGGTCGCCAATGCCTATGGCAAGACGGCCACCTTCATGCCGAAGCCGATCTTCGGCGACAACGGCTCGGGCATGCACGTGCACATGTCGATCTGGAAGAGCGGCAAGCCGCTGTTCGCCGGCAATGAATATGCCGGCCTGTCGGAGACCTGCCTCTACTTCATCGGCGGCGTCATCAAGCATGCCAAGGCCGTCAACGCCTTCACCAACCCGCTGACCAACTCCTACAAGCGTCTGGTGCCGGGCTACGAGGCGCCGGTGCTGCTTGCCTATTCGGCCCGCAACCGCTCGGCCTCCTGCCGCATCCCGTTCGGCTCGTCGCCGAAGGCCAAGCGCGTCGAGGTCCGCTTCCCCGATCCGGGCGCGAACCCGTATCTCGGCTTCGCGGCGCTGCTGATGGCCGGCATCGACGGCATCAAGAACAAGATCCACCCCGGCCAGCCGATGGACAAGGATCTCTACGACCTGCCGCCGAAGGAACTGAAGAAGATCCCGACCGTGTGCGGCTCGCTGCGCGAGGCGCTGATGAGCCTCGACAAGGATCGCGGCTTCCTCAAGGCCGGCGGCGTGTTCGACGACGACATGATCGACGCCTACATCGAGCTGAAGATGGCGGAAGTCATGCGCTTCGAGATGACGCCGCATCCGGTCGAGTACGACATGTACTATTCGGTCTGATCCGCCTGCGGATCGGCGAACGAAAAACCCCGGCGGGCGACCGCCGGGGTTTTTGCCTGCGCGCGACCGCCGCCGTCATCCTCGGGCTGCGGGTGGGACACGGCCACCATCCACCGCCGTCATCCTCGGGCTTGTCCCGAGGATCCGCAACCTTCGCGACGTCGCAGATGGTCGGGTCAAGCCCGACCATGACGTAAAACACGGCTGGCCCGCGCCGACGGGTCCCCCTACCACCGCCGTCATCCTCGGGCTTGTCCCGAGGATCCGGGGCCTTGCCATCCGCCGCCGTCATCCTCGGGCTTGTCCCGAGGATCTGCGGCCTTCGCGACGTCGCAGATGGTCGGGTCAAGCCCGACCATGACGGTTTGGGGGGGGGGGGTGGCCGGGTCAAGCCCGACCATGACGCGTTTGGGGGGTGGCAGGGGCAAGCCCGACC
>JBATNB010000337.1:0-4649 GCA_049290135.1 Rhizobiaceae bacterium | reverse complement strand
CGTCGGGGCCGACGCGGTCGCGGCCGCCATCGCCGCCGAGCTTGCCCGCCGCAACATCACCGCCCGCATCGTGCGCACCGGTTCGCGCGGGCTCTATCATCTGGAGCCGATGGTCGAGGTGATGACGGAAAGGGGCCGCTGCGCCTATGGTCGCGTCACCGCCGCCGATGTGCGGCCGCTGTTTGAAAGCGGCTTCCTCACCGGCGGCCAGCATCGCCTCTGGCTCGGCCGCGCCGAGGACATCGAGTTCCTCAGGCGCCAGACCCGGGCGACCTTCGCGCGCTGCGGCGTCATCGACCCGCTGTCGCTCGACGATTACCGCATGCATGGCGGGCTCGCCGGCCTTCGCGCCGCGCTCGCCATGACCCCCGGGGCGGTGATCGCCGCGGTGACGGATTCGGGCCTGCGCGGTCGCGGCGGCGCCGGTTTCCCCGCCGGCATCAAGTGGAAGACGGTCGCCGACGCGCCCGGCGCGCGCAAGCACATCGTCTGCAATGCCGACGAGGGCGATTCCGGCACGTTCGCCGATCGCATGCTGATGGAGGGCGATCCGTTCCTGCTCATCGAGGGCATGGCGATCGCCGGGCATGCGACCGGCGCCGCCTCGGGCATCGTCTATATCCGCTCGGAATATCCGCACGCTGTGGCGACGATGACGGACGCCGTGGCGCGCGCGCGCCGCCGGGCTGCTCGGCGCGTCCGTGCTCGGCTCGGCCTTCGCCTTCGACATCGACATCCGTGTCGGCGCCGGCGCCTATGTCTGCGGCGAGGAGACGGCGTTGCTGGAAAGCCTGGAAGGCCGGCGCGGCCAGGTGCGGGCCAAGCCGCCGCTGCCGGCGCTGAAGGGCCTGTTCGGTCGCCCGACCGTGATCAACAACGTGCTGACGCTGGCCGCCGTTCCCGCCATTCTCGCCAGCGGCGCGGCCTGGTACCGCGACTTCGGCGTCGCTCGCTCGCGCGGCACCATTCCCGTGCAGCTTGCCGGCAATGTGCGGCGCGGCGGCCTGTTCGAGGTGCCCTTCGGCATCACGCTCGGCGAACTCGTGCTGGACATCGGCGGCGGCACGGCCTCCGGCCGCCCGGTCAAGGCGGTGCAGGTCGGCGGTCCGCTCGGTGCCTATTTCCCGCCGGCGCTGTTCGACACGCCCTTCGACTACGAGGCCTTCGCCGCGCGCGACGGCCTGATCGGCCATGCCGGGATCGTCGTTTTCGACGACACCGCCGACATGCTTGCCCAGGCCCGCTTCGCCTTCGAATTCTGCGCCGTGGAAAGCTGCGGCAAGTGCACCCCCTGCCGCATCGGCTCGACGCGCGGCGTGGAGACCATCGACCGGATCGCCGCCGGCGACGAGGATGCCGGGGCGCTGGTGGAGGATCTCTGCAACACCATGAAATACGGTTCGCTGTGCGCGCTTGGCGGCTTCACCCCCTATCCGGTGATGAGCGCGATGATGCATTTCCCTGACGATTTCCGGCGGCCGCGCCTGGCCGAAGCGGCGGAGTAGACGCATGTCCCTCGTCCACGAGATCGACTATGGCACGTCAGCGTCGCCGGCCGAGCGCACGGTGACGCTCACCATCGACGCCGCGACCGTCACGGTTCCGGAAGGAACCTCGGTCATGCGGGCGGCGATGGAGGCCGGCATTGCCATCCCGAAACTGTGCGCCACCGACATGGTCGACGCCTTCGGCTCCTGCCGGCTCTGCCTGGTCGAGATCGACGGGCGGGCCGGCACGCCGTCGTCCTGCACCACGCCGGTTTCCGGCGGCATGGTCGTGCGCACCCAGACCGACCGCCTCAAGCGCATCCGCCGCGGCGTCATGGAGCTCTACATCTCCGACCACCCGCTCGATTGCCTGACCTGCGCGGCCAACGGCGATTGCGAGCTGCAGACCCAGGCCGGCGCGGTCGGCCTGCGCGACGTGCGCTATGGCGACGGCGCCACCCATGTGACGGCGACGTCGGGGGGCCTTGCCAATCCGCTGTGGAAGGCAAAGGACGAATCGAACCCCTATTTCGCCTACGATCCCTCCAAGTGCATCGTCTGTTCGCGCTGCGTGCGCGCCTGCCAGGAAGTGCAGGGCACCTTCGCGCTCACCATCGCCGGGCGCGGCTTCGACAGCCGCGTGTCGCCGGGGGCGGGCGAGTCCTTCCTCGGTTCAGAATGCGTCTCCTGCGGCGCCTGCGTCCAGGCCTGCCCGACGGCGACGCTGACGGAGAAGTCGGTCATCGAGATCGGCCAGCCGGAGCATTCGCTCGTCACCACCTGCGCCTATTGCGGCGTCGGCTGCTCGTTCAAGGCCGAGATGCGCGGCGAGGAAGTCGTGCGCATGGTGCCCTGGAAGGACGGCAAGGCCAATCGCGGCCATTCCTGCGTCAAGGGCCGCTTCGCCTGGGGTTACGCCACCCACCGCGACCGCATCCACAAGCCGATGGTGCGCGCCGCCGTGACCGATCCGTGGCGCGAGGTGAGCTGGGACGAGGCCTTCGCCCATGTCGCATCCGAGTTCCGCCGCATCCAGGCCGCCTACGGGCGCGAATCGGTCGGCGGCATCACCTCGTCGCGCTGCACCAACGAGGAGACCTATCTGGTCCAGAAGCTGGTGCGTGCCGGGTTCGGCAACAACAATGTCGACACCTGCGCCCGCGTCTGCCACTCGCCGACCGGCTATGGCCTCGGCAAGGCGTTCGGCACGTCGGCCGGCACGCAGGATTTCGATTCGGTCGAGCATGCCGATGTCGTCATGGTCATCGGCGCCAACCCGACCGACGGCCATCCCGTGTTCGCCTCGCGGCTGAAGAAGCGGCTGCGCCAGGGCGCGCGGCTGATCGTCGTCGATCCGCGCCGCATCGATCTCGTCCGCACCCCGCACATCGCCGCCGCCCATCATCTGGCGTTGCGCCCGGGCACCAATGTCGCGGTCATGACCGCGCTTGCCCATGTCATCGTCACCGAGGGACTGGTCAACGATGCCTTCGTCGCCGAGCGCTGCGACCGTTCGGAATTCGACGACTGGGCGGCGTTCGTTTCGGAGCCGAAGCATTCGCCGGAAGCAACGCAGGCCTATACCGGCGTGGCGGCGGCGGACCTGCGCGCCGCGGCGCGCCTTTATGCCACCGGCGGCAACGGCGCCATCTACTACGGCCTCGGCGTCACCGAGCACAGCCAGGGCTCCACCACGGTGATGGCGATCGCCAACCTTGCCATGGCCACCGGCAACATCGGCAGGAAGGGCGTCGGCGTCAATCCGCTGCGCGGGCAGAACAATGTGCAGGGCTCCTGCGACATGGGATCCTTCCCGCACGAACTGCCGGGCTACCGCCATGTCGGCCAGGAAGCGACCCGCGACATCTTCGAGAAGATGTGGGGCGTGACCATTTCCGACGAGCCGGGCCTGCGCATCCCCAACATGCTGGATGCCGCGGTCGGCGGCACCTTCAAGGGCATCTACATCCAGGGCGAGGACATCCTGCAGTCCGATCCCGACACCCGGCATGTCGCCGCCGGGCTCGCGGCGATGGAGTGCGTCGTCGTGCACGACCTCTTCCTCAACGAGACCGCCAACTATGCCCATGTCTTCCTGCCGGGGTCGACCTTCCTGGAAAAGGACGGGACGTTCACCAACGCCGAGCGCCGCATCAACCGGGTGCGCAAGGTGATGCGGCCGCGGAACGGCCTGGCCGACTGGGAGGTCACGCAGGGCCTGGCGCGCGCCCTCGACCTCGACTGGACCTATGCCCATCCGGCCGAAATCATGGACGAGATCGCCGCGACGACGCCGGGCTTCGCCCATGTCGGCTACGCCATGCTGGAGCAGCGCGGCTCGGTGCAGTGGCCCTGCAACGACAAGGCGCCCGAGGGCACGCCGATCATGCATGTCGACGGCTTCGTGCGCGGCAAGGGCAAGTTCTATCGCACCGAATACCTGCCCACCGACGAGCGCACCGGGCCGCGCTTCCCGCTGCTCCTCACCACCGGCCGCGTGCTGTCGCAGTACAATGTCGGGGCGCAGACGCGGCGCACCGGCAATGTCGCCTGGCACGACGAGGATGTGCTGGAGATCAATCCGCACGATGCCGAGCAGCGCGGCGTTCGCGATGGCGATATCGTGCGCCTCGCCTCGCGGTCCGGGGAAACCACGCTCAAGGCCCGCATCACCGACAGGGTGGCCGCCGGCGTCGTCTACACCACCTTCCACCACCCCTCGACCCAGGCCAATGTCGTGACCACCGACTATTCCGACTGGGCCACGAATTGCCCGGAATACAAGGTTACCGCGGTGCAGGTCTCGCCCTCCAACGGTCGTCCGAGCGACTGGCAGGCCGATTATGCCGAGCAGACCCGCGTCGCGCGCCGCATTGCCGTGGAAGCCGCCGAATGAGGCGCGGGCCCGCCACCATCCGTCGCATGCGCCGCTTCGCCCGGCGCGGCGGCCTCGGGCTCGAGGGCCATCGCGCGCTGCCGGAGGAAACGCCGGTGGCCTTCTCGTTCAACGGCGTGACCCATGCGGTGATGATGGCGACGCCCGCCGACCTCGCCGATTTCGCGATCGGCTTCGCGCTCGGCGAGGGGATCGTCGGCGATGCCGGCGAGATCGGCGGCCCGGACATCGTGCTCGCCGGCGGCGGCATCGACCTGCAGATGACC
>JBATNB010000336.1:0-11121 GCA_049290135.1 Rhizobiaceae bacterium | reverse complement strand
ACGCCGGTCGGTCCGGCCTGCCGGCTCTGCGAGCGGTCCGGATGCCTGGCGCGCGCCGAGCCGCCGGTGACGCGCCCGCTCGGGCTGGATGAAATGGTCACCGGCCTTTCGGTGTTCGACTTCCAGTAGGACGGGATTGCGACACGCACCGGTCGCTGGCGCAAATGCGCGCGCGGACGGCTGCGGCATAGTCCGGGCCATGGATTCCGTGATTCTGCCCGAACCGAACACCAGGCCGGCCCATGGCGACCGCACGCGCGGTATCGTGCTCGTCACGCTTTCGGCGCTTGCCTGGAGCTTTGGCGGCGCCATTGCGCGCTTCATCGACATTCCCGACACCTGGACCGTGGTGTTCTGGCGCTCGGGCTTCGCCGCATCCTTCCTGCTGGCGTTCATGCTGTGGCGCGACGGCCCGTCGGGAACCCGGGCGGCATTCCGCTCGATGGGCTGGCCGGGCCTGATCGTCGCGCTGTGCTTCGCCATCGCGTCGACCTTCTTCGTCGTGGCGCTCTCCTACACCACCGTCGCCAACGTCATGCTGATGAACGCGGGCGTTCCGCTCATCGCCGCGCTGCTTGCCTGGCTGGTGTTCTCCGATTCCATCTCGCGCGCCACCTGGCTGGCCATCGCGGCGGTGTTCGTCGGCGTGGCCATCATGGTGTCGGATTCGCTGTCGGGCGCCGTCTCGCCCATCGGCGACCTCCTGGCTTTCGGCATCGCGTTCGTCTTTGCCGTCGCCACGGTGATCACGCGCCACTATGCCCATGTCCGCATGACGTCGGCGACCGCGCTCGGCACCGGCATCGGCAGTGCCGTCGCCTTCCTGATGGCCGGGCCGGTCGCGGTGGGGATGGCGGATTTCGGCCTTCTCTTTCTTTTCGGCGCCGTCAATCTCGGCCTCGGCCTCGCCCTCTTCGTCACCGGCGCGCGCCTCGTCCCGGCGGCGCTCGCCGCGCTTCTGGGCACCATCGAGCCGGTGCTCGGCCCGGTCTGGGTCTGGCTGATCCACGGCGAGACGCCGACCCTGCGCACGCTTCTGGGCGGCGCCATCATCGTCGCCGCGCTCATCGTGCACATCTCCCTGGAAAGCCGCCGCGCGGCGCGCAAGGCGTGACCCCTTCAAGCCGGCTCCGCGTTTTTCATCTTGAGGGGGGCGAAAAAGGCTCCTAGTTTGCCTGATCGTCCGGCGCAGAAACGCGCCGTGTCGGGGCACAGGAGAGCACATCATGAGGAATTTGAACTGGCTCGCGACGGTCGCGTCGGTCGCCGGCGCACTGGTCGCGGGACAGGCGGTCGCTGAGGACAGGGTCGTCAACGTCTACAACTGGTCCGATTACATCGACGATTCCATCGTCGAGGACTTCACCAAGGAAACGGGAATCAAGGTCGTCTACGACGTGTTCGATTCCAACGAGATCCTCGAGACGAAGCTGCTGGCCGGCGGCACCGGCTACGACATCGTCGTGCCGACGGCGGCCTTCCTCGCCCGCCAGATCCAGGCCGGCGTGTTCCAGCCGCTGGACAAGGCCAAGCTGCCGAACCTGGCCAACATGTGGGATGTCGTCAGCAAGCAGACCGCCGTCTACGATCCCGACAATGCCTACTCCATCAACTACATGTGGGGCACCGTCGGCATCGGCTACAATGTCAAGAAGGTCAAGGAAGCGCTCGGCATCGACGCCGTCGATTCCTGGGCCGTCGTCTTCGACCCGGAGAACATGAAGAAGCTCAACGATTGCGGCGTCTTCGTGCTCGACAGCCCGCAGGACATCATCCCGACGGCGCTGCACTATCTCGGCCTCGATCCGAACACCAAGAGCCCGGAAGAGCTGCAGAAGGCGGAAGACCTGCTCATGGGCGTCCGTCCCTATGTGCGCAAGTTCCATTCGTCGGAATACATCAACGCTCTCGCCAATGGCGACATCTGCGTCGCCGTCGGCTGGTCGGGCGATGTCTTCCAGGCGCGCGACCGCGCCGCGGAGGCCGATCAGGGGGTCGAGGTCGCCTATGTCGTGCCGAAGGAAGGCGCGGAAATGTGGTTCGACCAGATGGCCATTCCCGCCGACGCCAAGCATGTCGGGGAAGCCCACGCGTTCCTCGACTACCTGATGAAGCCGGAAGTCATCGCCAAGGCGTCGAACTATGTCTACTACGCCAATGGCAACAAGGCGTCCCAGCAGTTCATCACCGAGGACGTCATCAAGGATCCGGCGATCTATCCGGACGAAGCGACGATGGCCAAGCTGTTCACGACACTGCCGCTCGATCCGAAGACACAGCGGCTCGTGACCCGCTCGTGGACCAGGGTCGTCACCGGCCAGTGACAGGAAGGCAAGCGCCCCGGGACAGTGTTCCGGGGCGTCCTGCATCGAGGGGGAGGACGTCATGAAATCGCTTGGAAGCACTCGCCGATCGTTCTCGCCCTGGCTGGATCCTTCCGCCAAGGCCTACATCGCCTTCGAGAATGTCACGAAGCGGTTCGCCGACTTCACCGCCGTCGACAATTTGTCCCTCAACATCTACGAGCGCGAGTTCTTCGCCCTGCTCGGCGGCTCGGGCTGCGGCAAGACCACGCTGCTGCGCATGCTCGCCGGCTTCGACGAACCGACCGAGGGCCGCATCCTTCTCGATGGCCAGGATGTGCGCGGCATCCCGCCCTACCGGCGGCCGGTCAACATGATGTTCCAGTCCTACGCGCTGTTTCCACACATGACGGTGGAGCAGAACATCGCCTTCGGCCTGAAGCAGGAAGGCATGCCGGCGGCCGAGATCGAAAAGCGCGTCACCGAAATGCTGAAACTGGTCAAGCTGGAGCAGTTCGCCAAGCGCAAGCCGCACCAGCTTTCCGGCGGCCAGCGCCAGCGCGTCGCACTCGCCCGCTCGGTCGCCAAGCGCCCCAAGGTGCTCCTGCTCGACGAGCCGCTCGGCGCGCTCGACAAGAAGCTGCGCGAGGAAACCCAGTTCGAGTTGATGGACCTGCAGCAGGAACTCGGCCTGACCTTCGTCGTCGTCACCCACGATCAGGAAGAGGCCATGACCATGGCCGACCGCATCGCGGTGATGGACAAGGGTCACATCATGCAGGTGGCCACGCCCGCCGAGGTCTACGAGGCGCCGGCGTCGCGCTTCGTCGCCGACTTCATCGGCAACGTGAACATTTTCGAGGGTGTTGTCGGCGAGAAGGACGGCAAGGCGCTGGTCGAGACCGCCGACGGCGCGTCGATTGTCGCCGATTGCAACGACCCGCCCGCGCCCGGCTCCACGGTCTGGTTCGCCATCCGGCCCGAAAAGATCCGCGTCTCGGCACTCCGTCCCGAACGAGCCGCCAATGCGCTTGAGGGGATCGTCTGGGATATCGGCTACCTCGGCGACATGACGCACATCAATGTCCGGCTCGACAGCGGCAAGGTGGTCAAGACCGCGACGCTGAACGCCTCGCGCACCACCGAGGAACCGCTGACCTATGACGACCGGGTCTGGGTGCATTTCCCGACGGATGCGGGCATTGTCCTCAAGCGCTAGGAGCGTGTGATGAAGACTCTCGGCTCCGCCATCGTCTCCCGCCTTGCCATCATCTTTCCCTATGCCTGGCTGCTGGTATTCTTCCTGGCGCCCTTCATCATCGTCTTCAAGATCTCGTTCTCGACCACGGCCATCGCCATGCCGCCCTACACGCCGGTCTTCGACTGGGGTGCCGGCTGGACGGGCATCATGGACGCGTTCCGGGAATTCACCTCCTACAACTACGAATTCCTCGTCTCCGACTCGCTCTACATCAAGGCCTACGGATCGAGCCTGCTGATCGCGGCGATCTCGACCATCCTGACCCTGCTGATCGGCTATCCCGTCGCCTACGGCATGGCGCGGGCACCCGCGTCCATCCGCCCGACGCTGCTGATGCTGGTGATCCTGCCGTTCTGGACCTCGTTTCTGATCCGCGTTTACGCCTGGATCGGCATCCTCAAGCCGGAAGGCCTGCTGAACCAGTTCCTCATGGCGATCGGCGTGATCGATACGCCGCTCATCATCATGAACACGCACACCGCCATCTTCATCGGCATCGTCTATTCCTACCTGCCGTTCATGGTGTTGCCGCTGTATTCGACACTGGAGAAGATGGACAACACCCTGGTGGAGGCCGCCCTCGACCTCGGCTGCACGCGGTTCGGCGCCTTCTGGAAGGTGACATTCCCGCTGTCGCTGCCGGGCGTTCTGGCCGGCTGCCTCCTTGTGTTCATTCCCGCCACCGGCGAGTTCGTCATTCCCGATCTGCTCGGCGGGTCGCAGACGCTGATGATCGGCAAGACGCTCTGGAACGAATTCTCCGCCAACCGCGACTGGCCGCTTTCGGCCGCGGTGGCCACCGTGCTGCTCATGCTTCTCGTCATTCCGATCGTGTGGTTCCAGAACGCCCAGGCAAAAGCCCAGGAGGCAGGTCGATGAGCACGTCGTGGTCGCGCTTCAACATCGTTTCCGTCACCGCCGGATTTGCCTTCCTGTACCTGCCGATTTTGCTGCTGGTGATCTATTCGTTCAATGAGTCGAAACTGGTCACGGTCTGGGCCGGGTTCTCGACCAAATGGTATGTCTCGCTGATGTCGAACCAGGGCATTCTCGACGCGACCTGGGTCACGGTCCGCGTCGGCGTGCTCTCGGCGACCGTCGCCACGGTGCTCGGCACCCTGGCCGCGGTCTCGCTGACCCGGTTCACGCGGTTTCGCGGCCGCCTGCTGTTTTCCGGAATGGTGTTTGCGCCGCTGGTCATGCCGGAAGTCATCACCGGCCTGTCCATGCTGCTTCTGTTCGTGGCCATCGGGCTTGACCGCGGGTTCGTCACCGTCACGATCGCCCACATCACCTTCACCATGTGCTTCGTCGCCGTCGTCGTGCAGTCGCGCCTGGCCTCGTTCGACCGCTCGCTGGAGGAAGCCGCCATGGATCTCGGCGCGCCGCCGGTGAAGACCTTCCTCCAGGTCACGCTGCCGGTGATCCTGCCGGCCATCGTCTCCGGCTGGATGCTCGCCTTCACCCTGTCGCTCGACGATCTGGTGATCGCGAACTTCACGTCCGGGCCGGGCGCCACGACGCTGCCGATGAAAATCTACAGCCAGGTGCGTCTCGGCGTGACCCCAGAGATCAACGCCATCTGCACATTGATGATCGCGGTCGTCGCCACCGGCGTGCTCGCCGCCTCGATCTTCAACAAGCGCGCCGAGGTCAAGCGGCTGAGGGAAGAGCAGGCGGCGTTCCGCAACTGATCGGGGTCAGCCGCGCGGGGGCCGCAGCAGCAGCATCACCAGCCACAACGGCACCACGACCATGGAGCCGAGCAGCAGGTTCGGCGCCGCCCATGCCGCGCCGGCCTGCGCGAGTTCGAGGACGCGGTCCTGCGTCAGCCCGATCTCGCCGAGCACCTGTTCGGCTGTCAGGTCGAAAACCGACAGCCCGGCGCCAGCCATCAGCGACACGGCCGCGATCTTGAATGTACCTGTGACGAAACGGAACAATCGCTTTCCCCTCAAGCGAATCGTTTTGCCGATGATACAGGATCGCGTCCATGGCGGAATCCCGCCATCGGCAGCGTCATCCCGTCGCTCAGGGTCCGGGGTTCGCCGAGGTCGTGCCGATCGGCGACAGCACCGGCGCGTCGAGCGTGCCGCCGACGAAGAACAGCCTGGCGGGCTCCGGTTCGCCGGCTTCCGCGAGCCGGCCGGTGAGCGCCAGTCCGAAATCGCGCAGCGACATGATGCCGGACAGCGAAAGCGCGCCGGCCTCGCTGGCGAAATCCGCCTTCTCGAACAGGACGAGGCCGGCGGTGACCGGCGCGCGGATGTCGAGCCCGTCCACCTTGAGCGCCGCCGCCTCGTCGGGCGAACGCCTGAGCGGTCCGCCATCGGACAATTGCCGCACCAGGTCGGCCCGGGTGATGCCGCCAAGGGAACCGGGTCCGAAGCGGGCCGACAGGTTGCCGGAGGCCTGCTCGAGCATGCCGGCCCAGTCCGTCGACGGTCCCTTGAGAATGATCGAGAAGCTTCCCGGTCCGCTGGGGCGGAAAGCCGAAAGCCCGAGGCGCTCGACGAGCACTCCCATGTCGATCTCGCTGGCGGAAAATTGCAGTTCGGTCGCCGGCCCGTCTCCGCGCAAGGCATGAATGCCGGCCTGGATCGACCCGCCCAGGGTTTCGGCGTCGGAAATGTCGAAGGCGGCAAGCTCGGGCTGGATCCGCATGGAGGCGGCGACATGGCGGAGCGGCAACGGCCCGAGGCGCGCCACGTCGGCAGAGAGCCGCAAGTCGACATCGACCGGGCCGAAGCCGGAATTGCTCGCCGCCGGCATGTTGGCCGCGACCCGCACGCTCGGCGCCGCGAGCGCCGGCGCGAACGAGGTCAGGTCGACATCCTTGAACGCCACCGTGCCGGAAACGGCCGGTCGCGGCGTGCCGAAATCGAGATCGAACGCGCCGGTCCCGTTCTGGCCGTCCACGCTGATGTCGGCGTCCTCGAACTTCATCCGGGTTCCGGAGGTCGTCGCCGCGGCCGAAAACGACAAATCGTCCATGCGGCTGGAGAGGTGGCTGCCAAATCCGAAGCGGCCAAGCAGCGCGCCGAAGGAACCGGTTTTAATCGCAATACGGCCGCTGGCGACAGGCCCCGAGACCCAGGCCGCCTCGCCGTCGAAGGTAAGGCGGCTGTCCTCCAGATCGACAGCCATGCGTGCCGGACCGGGCTTGCCCGCAACGAACAGCAGCGGACGCTCGATATCGGCCGAGACACTGAGCGGCAGGGTCTGCCATTGCCCCGTGGCGCGCGCCTTCAGTGTCCGTTCGAACGCCGGCCAGACGATGTCGCCATCGATCCCCGAGATGGCCAGATCGTCGTGCCCGTCCTGCCGCATGACGATGCGGCCGCCGGAGATCGCGACCGTGCCGAATCCCGTCTCGCCGGGCGGCGTCTCCGCCGCGTTGCCGGCCAGCGCGGCGTGGATCGTCCTGCCGATCCGACCGGCGGAAAAGGGCAGGCGGACGGGCGAAGCGGGCCGTGTCATCACCAGGCTCGGCGTATCGAGGACGAGCCGGCGAAACCGCACCGTTCCCGTCAGCGCCTGGTGAATGTCGAGATCGGCGTCGATGGCCGCCGCGTCCAGTACCGCGTCGCCGTCCTCGAACCGCACATTGCGAAGCTTGACCGAAAATGTCGGGAACAGGCTGAAATGCGGCGGTTCGCCAAGGATGACCCTGGCGCCGGTCAAGCGGGTGAATTCCTCCGCGATCAGGTCGCCGAACACGCGCTGCGAGGCGAACCACGGCAGAAGCACCAGCGCGATGGCCGCGACCGCGACAAGTACCGCCGTCGCGCGCACCGCTATCCTGGCCCGTCTGCCTGGCATTCGCCCTTTGCTCCGCTGTCCTTCGGCACTGCCGAACCTACAATGCCCGTCCTGCGCGAAAGGGCCCAACAATGTGGCCGGTCCATGACGCCGGTATGCCGCCCTTGCGCCGCACGGAACGGTGTTTATAGCCTTTTCGCCGATCGATGGGAGATGGAAATGGCAAATGCGCTGTGGTCACCGCGGGCAGAGCAGATCGCTGCCTCCGCCATGGATGCGTTTCGCCGCGCCGCCGAACACGCCTCCGGCCTGACGCTGGCCGACACCGTGGCGCTGCATGAATGGTCGATCCGCGAGCGCGAAGCCTTCTGGTCGCTGATCTGGGACCATTGCGACGTGACCGGCGACAAGGGCGCCCGGATTCTCCTCGATGGCGACCGGATGCCCGGCGCCCGGTTCTTTCCCGATGCAAGGCTCAACTTTGCCGAAAACCTCCTGCGCGGCGATGACGACGGTCTGGCGATCATCAGCCGGGCCGAGACCGGCGCGGAGCGCCGGATGGACAGAGCCGGGCTTTCCGCGCTCGTTTCCCGGCTGCAGCAATATTTCCGCTCCATCGGCGTGAAGCCCGGCGACCGCATCGCCGCCATGCTGCCGAACGTCCCGGAGGCGGTCGCCGCCATGCTCGCCGCCGCGTCCATCGGCGCGATCTGGTCATCCTGCTCGCCCGACTTCGGCGTCGAGGGCGTGCTCGACCGCTTCGGCCAGATCGAGCCGGTGCTGTTCATCGCCTGCGACGGTTACTTCTATGGCGGCAAGCGCATCGACGTGACCGACAAGGTGCGCCAGATCGCCGAGCGCCTGCCGACGGCAAGGGCGACGATCATCGTATCCTATGCGGGCATTGCCACGACGGTGGCGCCGATGCTCGACCCGGTGTTGGCGCCCTTCGGCGCCCGGCCCGTCGAGTTCGAGCGGCTGCCCTTTGCCCATCCGCTCTACATCCTGTTTTCCTCCGGCACGACCGGTCGGCCGAAATGCATCGTGCATTCGGCCGGAGGCACGCTTCTCCAGCATCTCAAGGAGCATCGCCTGCATGCCGGCATCCGCGACGCCGACCGCCTGTTCTACTTCACCACACTCGGCTGGATGATGTGGAACTGGCTGGTGTCGGGCCTTGCCGCCGGCGCCACATTGCTGCTCTTTGACGGTTCGCCGTTCCATCCTTCGGGAAATACGTTGTTCGATTTCGCCGCGAGCGCGCGCATGACGCATTTCGGCACGTCGGCGAAGTTCATCGACGCCGCGCGCAAGGCCGGGCTCGAACCGCGGCTGACGCACGATTTGTCGGCGCTGCGGGTGATGATGTCGACCGGCTCGCCGCTTTCGCCCGAGGGTTTCGAATGGGCCTACCAGGCCGTCAAGCCGGACATGCACCTTGCCTCGATCTCCGGCGGCACCGACATCGTGTCATGCTTCGTGCTCGGCGATCCGACACGCCCGGTGTTTTCCGGCCAGATCCAGGGGCCCGGGCTCGGCATGGCCGTCGACGTCTGGGACGAGAACGGCATGCCGGTGCGCGGCGAAAAGGGCGAGCTCGTCTGCGTTCGGGCGTTTCCGGCCATGCCCATCGGCTTCTGGAACGATCCGGACGGCGCGAAATATCATGACGCCTATTTTTCCCGCTTCCCCGGCGTCTGGCGCCATGGCGACTTTGCCGAATGGACCGCGCAAGGCGGCCTGATCATCCACGGGCGCTCCGACGCGACGCTCAATCCGGGCGGCGTGCGCATCGGCACGGCGGAGATCTACAACCAGGTCGAGAAATTGCCGGAAATCGCCGAATCGATCTGCATCGGCCAGGAGTTGGGGGATGACGTGCGGATCGTGCTGTTCGTCCGCCTGTCCCCGGGCGCGGCTCTCGACGCGGCGCTCGAGCAAGCCATCCGCGACCGCATCCGCGCCGGTGCCAGCCCGCGCCACGTGCCGGCGCGGATTCTGGCGGTGGCCGACATCCCGCGCACCAAGTCCGGCAAGATCACCGAACTCGCCGTGCGCGAAGTCGTGCATGGCCGGCCGGTGAAGAACATCGAGGCGCTGGCCAACCCGGAAGCGCTCGACCATTTCCGCGACAGGCCGGAATTGCGCGCCTGACCGGCCCTACCAGGCCGGAATCACCGCGCCGGCGCGCAGCCGCACCGGCTTGCGCGCGGCGGCAAGGTCGAAAGCGGCCGGGTCGGCGATGATCGGCGTCAGATTGTCGAGGCTGTCGGCGATGTGGGATGCAAGCGCTTCGGTCACCGCCGGGTTCTTCGTGCGCCCGCGCAGGATGCCGATATGCACATCGTTCAGCAGCGGAAATCCGTCCGCCTCGCCGAGCACGCGCATGCCCGGGCGCAGAGCGCATTCGGCGAGCGCCGACACGGCAAGGCCCGCCTGCACGGCCGCCAGGATCACCGTCGCCGACCAGGATGTGAACAGGATCCGGTAATCGCGCCCCATGCGGTCGAGCGCCGCCGTGGCCTGGGCGCGCCACGCGCAGGTGGGGCGACCGAACGCCGTGGGAAGCACGACTTCCTCATGGACCGTGTGGTTGGCCGACGTCACCCAGAGCAGCGGCTCGGCCCGCACGATCTCCGCGGATTGCACATCGTCGCACTTGGTGACGACGGCGATGTCGAGCTGGCCGCGCCGCACGAGTTCGGCGAGATTCACCGTCGGTTCGCAGACCACCGACATTTCGACCCGCGGGTTGGAGCGCGAGAACCGCGCCATGATTTCCGGCAGGAACCGTTCGGCATAGTCGTCCGGCATGCCGATGCGGATCTGCCCCTCCAGCGAGGTGTCGTCGAACGCCGCCATGGTCTCCCGGTTCAGCTGCAGCAGCCGGCGCGCGAAGCCGAGCAGCCGCTCGCCTTCCTCGGTCAGGCGGTTCGACCGCCCGTCGCGCTCGAACAGCGATCGGCCCAGCCGCTCCTCCAGCCGGCGCATCTGCATGGACACCGCCGATTGGGTCCGGTGCACGCTCTCGGCCGCGCGCGTGAACGAGCCGCTGTCGACGATCGCGACGAACGTGGAAAGCTGGTCCAGGTCGAGCGGGGCGTTCATGGGAGACTCCATCGTTCTTGCTGATGAATCATATTAAAAACATTCGTTGGACTAATCAATCGAATAGGTCGACATGGTCCTCATCATCAGGTCGGACACAGTCCGCCGGAAAGGAGAACCGCCATGACTGCCGAATTGTCCGTTGCCGCCCGCGCTCCCCTCCACCTCGTCGAACAGGCCGTCAAGGCGGCGGCGAGACTCATCCATGTCTGGAGAAATCGCCGGGAATTCTCGCGGCTGGGCGAAATGAATGATGTCGAACTGTCCGACATCGGCCTGACGCGCGCCGATCTCAGCCTCGTCGCGCCAAGGCGGTTCGGCGACGACCCGACCGCCCTGCTCGGCTCCATGGCTCGCCGCCGCGAGCAGGCCGCGCGCCTCGTGTGCTGAACCCGGTTCGCGGACGCACCCGAACTCCCCCCGCGTCCGCCATTTGCCGGCCGCCCGTTTTCCGGGTGGCCGGCATTTTCGTTCAGCGCTGACCCTTGAGGAACTGGTCGAACACCCGGTCGAGGCCGTTCTGGTACTCGTCGCGGGTCTTGCGGCCGGACTCGAACATGTCGCCGAACAGGTCGTCATAGGGGTTCTTCGGACGCTGCCGCCGGCCGATCTGCTCCTCGGGCGGCGCGGTCCTCGGGCCGGGCCGGCGTTCCCGCGTCTCGCGGCGCCCGCCACCCAGCATCTCTT
>JBATNB010000335.1:0-6368 GCA_049290135.1 Rhizobiaceae bacterium | reverse complement strand
CCCGCGCCGCGCGGCGCGCCCCGCGTCCGCGGCGTCCGCCGGACTGTTCTTCTGCTCCGATCGTGCTGTCGGTCATGGTCGGTTCCTCTCGCGGCGCGCCGGCGCCTGACTGTGCGAACGATAGGCGCGAGTTCCCGCGGCGGCCGGGCCTTTCAACGCCAGCCCATGTCGAAAATGCGCCAAGTGGGGCGGCGGTCGTTTTCGCTGGGCCGAACGTCGCAATTCGGCTATGCGTCCGGACTTGAAGGCAAATACTGGTTGTCGATGCAGTCCGGCCATGCCGGATAACGAGGGAAATGCCATGTCCGGCGACGAAATCATCCTGTCCGAACTGCCCGACGACGAACTCGTGCAGCAGATGCACGACGACCTCTATGACGGCCTGAAGGAGGAGATCGAGGAGGGTACGCGCATCCTGCTCGATCGCGGATGGATGCCGTACAAGGTCCTGACCGAGGCCCTGGTCGAGGGCATGCGCATCGTCGGCGAGGATTTCCGCGACGGCATCCTGTTCGTGCCGGAAGTGCTGCTGTCGGCCAACGCCATGAAGGCGGGCATGACCATCCTGCGCCCGCTGCTGGCCGCCACCGGTGCGCCGAAGCAGGGCAAGATGGTGATCGGCACCGTCAAGGGCGACATCCACGACATTGGCAAGAACCTCGTCGGCATGATGATGGAAGGCGCCGGCTTCGACGTCGTCGACCTCGGCATCAACAATCCGGTCGAGAAGTATCTCGAGGCGCTGGAGACCGAGAAGCCCGACATTCTCGGCATGTCGGCGCTGCTGACCACCACCATGCCCTACATGAAGGTTGTCATCGATACGCTGAAGGAAAAGGGCATGCGCGACGATTACGTCGTGCTGGTCGGCGGCGCGCCGCTCAACGAGGAATTCGGCAAGGCCGTCGGCGCCGATGCCTATTGCCGTGACGCCGCGGTCGCCGTCGAAACCGCCAAGCACTACATGACCCGCAAGCACAACCGCATGGCGGGGTAAGAACCGCTTTGACATAGGGAGCGTAAGAATGGACGCGCCCGACCCGAGCGCCGCGCGCACCCGGATCATCGCCTGCGGCGCCATCGCCCGCGAAGTGCTGGCCATCCGCGACCAGCACGGGCTCGATCACATCGACCTGAAATGCTTGCCGGCGATCTGGCACGTCTGGCCGGAGAAGATCGCCCCGGCCATGAGGGCGGCCATCGCCGAGGCGCGCGCCGAGGGATTCGACCGCGTGTTCATCGGCTACGCCGAATGCGGCACGCGCGGCGAACTCGACCGGATCTGCGCCGAGGAAGGCATCGAGCGCATCTCCGGCCCGCATTGCTACGCCTTCTTCACCGGAACGGAGAAATTCCTGCGCCAGGCCGAGCACGAGTTTACCTCCTTCTACCTCACCGATCTCATCGCCCGCCAATTCGAGGCGTTCGTCATCGAGCCGCTGAAGCTGGACCAGCGTCCTGAACTCATCGGGATGGTGTTCGGCAATTACGAGAAACTCGTCTATCTCGCCCAGACAGACGACGAGGACCTGACGCGAAAGGCAAGGTGGGCGGCCGACTATCTCGGCCTCGCCTTCGAGCGCCGGTTCACCGGCTATGGCGATCTGGAGCCCGAACTCCTGGCCGCGACCGCCTGAACCCTCAGCGACCTCCGCCGGCGGCCTTCAGCATGTCCATGGCGGCAAGCAGCGCCCCGCCGACGATCAGCACGCAGGCAAGCGCCACCGACCAGTGCCATGCGCCATACCCGGTCAGGAGCAGCACGATCGTCGAAAACAGCGGCGCGGCGTAGGACAGCGCGCCGAGAACCATGATGTCGCCGCGCTTGCAGCCGATGTCCCACGCATAGAAGGCCGCGCCAAGCGGAATGAGTCCGAGCGTGCCCACCGCCGCCCATTGCCCCGCGCCGCTCGGCCACACCGTTTCCTCGAACCCGAGATGGAAGACGAACGAAACCGCCGCGGTGATGAGGCAGAACCCGGCCACCACGTCGGTCGGCGCCTCGCCGAACCGGCGCGACAGCACCGAATAGCCGGACCAGATGAAGGCGCACGCCAGCGCCACCACATGTCCGCTCTTCACGCCGTCGGCCAGGCCGATCTCGAACCCGCGGGTGATGATCACGATGGCGCCGAGAAAGCCGAGCACCACGCCCGCGACATGGTGCGGCCGCAACCGCTCGCCGGGCAGGAAGGCCGCGAAGACCACGATGAGCAGCGGCCACAGATAGGCAATCAGGCTGGCCTCCAGCGGCGGCGCCGACTGGATCGCGAAGAAATAGGCGTTGTGATAGATGGCAATTCCGGCCACGCCCAGCGCCCAGACCCGCCAGTCCTGCCTGAGCGAGGCGATCGCGCCCGGCCGGAATGGCCATGTCGCCGCCCCCGTCAGCCCGCCGACCAGGAACGCCATCGCCGCCAGCTGGAACGGCGGCACCGGCCCCGCCGCCGCGCTGAGAAAGGCCAGGAACGACCAGGTCAGGATCGCCGAGAACCCCGTCAGCGTCGCCGCGTTCCTGCCCATCCGCCCGCATTCTCCCTGTTGCCGGGCGCACATGCGATGCCGGGCGACGCCGCGCAAGCGCCGGACGCGACGCTTCTGTCGGAGAAACGCCAGAAACTTCCGCATGGTCCGGAAAAAAGACGGATTTGTCGGTGCAATTCATTCCCTTGCAAGAACTCCATGTCTATTGTTCCCGCGGGGGAGTGAAAATACGTGCTCAGCCGGAACGACCAGCCGCATTATCCGCCGCCGCGATCGCTCGCCACGGCGCTGCGCGAGCTTGCCCTCAACGGCAATGAGATGATCACGATCGGCGAGATCGAACTGCGCCTCGGCGACCGGTCCTTCGCCACGCTGATGGTGTTCTTCGCCGCCATCAACACCGTCCCCGCCCCTTTCGGCGCCTCGACGATCCTCGGCATTCCGCTGATCATCCTGTGCTTCCAGATGCTGCTTGGCGCCCGGGCGCCCTGGCTGCCGAAGCGCATCCGCGACTATTCCATCCGCCGCACGACACTGGTGCGCTTCGAGGATCGGGTCATCCCTTGGCTCGAGCGCTTCGAGAAGATCGTCAAGCCGCGCAGCTGGCCGTTCGACCGCCTCCGCGGCGAGCGCGTCATCGGCGGAATCGGCCTGTTCATGGCGGTCCTGCTCGTGGCGCCGGTGCCGCTCGGCAACTGGTTGCCGGCCTTCGGCCTGTTCCTCACCGGCCTGGCGCTGACGGAGCGCGACGGCGTGATGCTGATGTTCGCCACGCTCGTCAACGTTGTGGCCACCGTGGTGTTCTTCTCGGTTCTCGCCTCCATCGGCGTCGCCGTTCTCCACGTCTTTGGCTGAACCGGACTGATCGCCAAATTGCGACGTCGCTTTTGAATGCGGACGCGTCGCCGGCCAACAAGCGGCCGGGCGCGGCGAACGGCAATGCTCGCTCACCATTCCCGGAGCAAAACCGTTGGCCGATCTTGTCATCGTCTACTGGCGCGACATCCCCGCCCAGATCATCGTGAAGAAGGGCCGGCAGGCGGCGAAGCGCGAACTCCCCGCGCGCTTTGCCGAAGCCATCGACATGGCCGCCATGCGGTCGAAGGCGCACGGCACCGACGCCTACCTCGCCGAATGGCGGCGCGGCGAACCCGAGCCCGTCTCCGACGAACTGGAGGCGGAAGCCGACGCGGCATGCGAGCGCCTCGACCGGAGCATCGACGATGAACGGCTCAGGGCGCTGGTCAAGGCCGGAGGTCATGCCCATGGCTGACGTCCCCGCCAGGCCGGCCGCGCCGAAGAAGCCGGCGCCGAAGCCGGAGATCGGCCCGGTCAATTTCTCCGCCGACGGCCGCCGCCGCCGCGCCTTCACCATCCGCGCCTGGTCCAACCGCCAGTCGCGGTTTCTCGAATGGCTCTACCAGCATTTCGCCGCGGTGCTCGAACGCTTCCACCTGCTGTTCAATGCCGTCGGCTACGATCGCGCCGAACGCCCCGTCTCCGTCGTCGAGCGGCAGGTGAAGGGCTTCATGTTCGATTGCCGCATGTGCGGCCAGTGCATCCTGTCCTTAACCGGCATGTCCTGCCCGATGAACTGCCCCAAGCAATTGCGCAACGGGCCATGCGGCGGCGTGCGCGCCAACGGCAATTGTGAGGTCATCGCCGAGATGCCCTGCGTCTGGGTCAAGGCCTGGGAAGGCTCGCGCCGGATGCAGGGTGGCGACACCATTCTCAACATCCAGAAGCCGGTGAGCCAGGCGTTGCGAGACACCTCCTCCTGGCTGCGCGTCACCCGCGAGGCGGCCGAGAGAAAGGCCAAGGCATGAGCCCCGACACCAATCCGGTCGATCCCGGCCTGCCGCTTGATCCGTTGCCGGGCCACTCCTCGCGCGGCCGCCTGGAGCGCATCCTGCGGCGCGGCGAGTTCGCCGTCACCGCCGAACTCAACCCGCCCGACAGCGCCAATCCGGAAGAGGTCTACGAGCGCGCCCGCATCTTCGACGGCTGGGTGGACGGCATCAACGCGGTCGATGCGTCGGGCGCCAACTGCCACATGTCGTCGGTCGGCATCTGCGCCCTGCTGACGCGCATGGGCTATGCGCCGATCATGCAGATCGCCTGCCGCGACAAGAACCGCATCGCTATCCAGGGCGACGTGCTCGGCGCCTCGGCCATGGGCGTGCAGAATATCCTGTGCCTCACCGGCGACGGCGTGCAGGGCGGCGACCAGCCTGGCGCCAAGCCGGTGTTCGACCTTGATTCCATGTCGCTGCTGGAAACCATTCGCACCATGCGCGACGAGGCGAAATTCCTGTCCGGGCGCAAGCTGACCACGCCGCCGCCGGTCTTCCTCGGCGCCGCGATCAACCCGTTCGTGCCGCCCTTCGATTTCCGCCCCGTCCATTTCGCCAAGAAGATCAGGGCCGGCGCGCAGTTCGTGCAGAGCCAGTATTGCTACGACGTGCCGCTGTTCCGCGAATTCATGAAGCGCGTGCGCGACATGGGCCTGCACGAGCAGTGCTACATCATGGTCGGCGTCGGGCCGTTGGCGTCGGCCAAGACGGCGCGCTGGATGAAGAACAACGTGCCCGGCGTACACATCCCGGAAGAGGTGATCAGGCGCATCGAGGGCGCGGCCGACCAGAAAGCCGAAGGCAAGCGCCTGTGCATCGACATCATCAACGAGGTCAAGGACATCGCCGGCGTGCATGGCGTGCATGTCATGGCCTATCGCCAGGAAGAATATGTCGCCGAGATCGTACACGAATCCGGCATCCTCAAGGGCCGCCGGCCGTGGACGCGCGAGGCGCGGAGCGACGAAAACCGCATGGTCGAGCGCATCGGCGAACTGCACAACCGCGATGCCGTCTCGCCCGAGGCCATGGCCGCGCGCGCGGCCAAGGCGGACTGAACGGATTGAACCCAATCGCATAACGATATAAAGAACCCTTTATATCCAATCGGAGAGTCTCATGACCCGAACCATCGTCGCCTCGGCCACGCGCGAGATCGTCATCGGTTTCGACCAGCCCTTCTGCGTCATCGGCGAACGCATCAATCCGACCGGCCGCAAGAAGCTCGCCGCCGAGATGATCGCCGGCAATTTCGACACCGTCATCAAGGACGCGCTCGAGCAGGCCGCCTGCGGCGCCACCATGCTCGACGTCAATGCCGGCGTGACCGCGGTCGATCCGAACGCCACCGAGCCGGCGCTTCTGGTCAGGACCATGGAGATCGTGCAGGGCGTCGTCGACCTGCCGCTGTCCATCGACTCCTCCGTCTCCGCGGCAATCGAGGCCGCGCTCAAGGTCGCCAGGGGCCGCCCGCTGGTCAATTCCGTCACCGGCGAGGAGGAGAAGCTCGAGGCGATCCTGCCGCTGTGCAAGAAGTATGACGTGCCGGTCGTCGCCATCTCCAACGACGAGACCGGCATTTCCGAGGATCCCGACGTGCGCTTCGCCGTGGCGAAGAAGATCGTCGAGCGCGCCGCCGATTACGGCATCAAGAGCCACGACATCGTCGTCGACCCGCTGGTCATGCCGATCGGCGCCATGGGCACCGCCGGCCTGCAGGTGTTCGCGCTGTTGCGCCGTCTGCGCGAGGAACTGAAGGTCAACACCACCTGCGGCCTGTCGAACATTTCCTTCGGCCTGCCGCATCGCCACGGCATCAATGCCGGGTTCATCCCCATGGTGATTGGCGCCGGCATGACCTCGGCGATCATGAACCCGACGCGGCCGCAGGAAATGGAGGCGGTGCGCGCCGCCAACGTGCTCAACGGCACCGATCGCAACTGCATGACCTGGATCCGCACCTACAAGGACTACGTGCCGCATGCCGGCGCCCCTGCCCCGCAATCGCCTGCCCCCGCCCCGGCCTCCGAA
>JBATNB010000334.1:0-2731 GCA_049290135.1 Rhizobiaceae bacterium | reverse complement strand
GCGCGCGACACCTCGTAATGCGCCGCCGGCACCGTCAAATTGACGATGATGTCGATGTCGCGGGCCGCCAGCAGGCCGGGCACGGTCTCGGCGCGCAGGCCGAACTCCCTGGCGCGCGCGGCCGCCGCTTCGCCATTCATGTCGGCGCAGGCGCGCATCTCCATGCCGCGAAACAGCGGCGCGAGACGGAAATAGGCCGCCGAGATGTTGCCGCAGCCGATGACGCCGATTCCGAGTTTCCTTGCCATGGTCATGCTCCCATCGCATCGAGCGCGGCGATCGAGCGCGCGGCGAAGCGGGCGAAATCGGACGGCTTGTCATGTTCGACCACCAGCGTGGCTGCCCCGGTGTGCGCGGCAAGCGCCTTGAGCAGGGCGTGCCAGTTGACGACGCCGTGCCCGACATCGGCCCAGCCGTCCTCGTCGGCATTCTCACCGGCCGGCGCAATGTCCTTGACATGGGCGGCGGTGATGCGGCGGCCGTGGCGCTCGATCCAGTCGAGCGGATCAGCGCCGCCGCGGATGACCCAGGCGACATCGATTTCCCATTCGATCCGCGGCGCGGCATCGAGCAGGTGCCGCATCGGGAGCGTGCCGTCGGCGAGCGGGCGGAATTCGAAGTCGTGATTGTGCCAGCCGAAGCCGAACCCCGCCGCGCGCGCCGTCTCGCCGATCGCGGCCAGCCGCCGGCCGAATTCCTGCCAGCCCGGCGCATCGGTGGGACGCTGGTCGGCGGCGACATGCGGGCAGTAGATCGTGCGCACGCCGAACGCGCGGGCGATGTCGAAGGTTCGTCCGGTGTCGTTTTCCAGTCCGTCGAGGCTGAAATGCCCGGTCGGCATGGAGAGCCCGTGGCGGTCGAGCATGGTCCGGGTGGCGGCGGGATCGTCATAGACGCCGCCGAAGCCTTCGACGCTGGCGTAGCCGAGCGCGGCCAACTGGCGACAGACATCGTCCCAGGGCGTGAAGTTGCGGGCGGAATAGAGCTGGAAGGACCAGGCGGCCATGGATCAGGCACTCCTTTGGTGGGACGAGAAAAGATCGCGCCAGACGAAGCCGGCCGCCCCGGGAGAGAAGGGGACGGCTTCATCCGGCGCGAAACCGATGCGCAGTATTTCACCGGGCAGGAGATCGAGGACATTGTCGGAAAACCGCCCCGGCACGGCCGCCTCCAGCGTGACGAAGAATGCCGGGCGCGCGACGGTGACGAGGAGCCCGGTCCCGGCCGCGTCGCTCTCCATGCGCAGACCCGGATCGGGCAGGTCGAACCGCTTCCATCGCTTGGCCGGGTGGACGGCGCGGCCGGACGCCCCGGTCTCCGACAGGAAGTCGGCCACGAGCACGGCATCCTCAAACGCGCTGGCGGGCAGTTCGCCCAGCGTGACGGCGCGGTCGGGCGGCACGATGGCGGAAAAGGTCGCCAGCCCGTCCACCGCGCCATCCATGCCGGCGCGGCGCGCCGTCGCCGTCACGTCGACCGGGCGCGCGGTATCGTTGACGGCGACGAGGCGGGCGGTCGTGGCGTCGGCGATGATCATGACATTGACCGGGGCGAAGAACCGGCGCGCCATGTAGTGGAGCGCCTTCCAGCCACCGCCATGGTCGAGCCCCGACCACGAGGCGCAGGGCCAGGTGTCGTTGAGCTGCCAGTAGAGCGCGCCCATGCAATGGGGCTTCAGCGAACGGAACCAGTCGACGGCGGTGCGGATTGCCACGCCCTGCTGGATCTGGCTGAGATAGACGAAATTGCCGAAGCCCTCGGGAAACCGGAAATACCGCGCCATCGTCTCGGCGATGCGGGCATTGCCGCCGGCGTTCTTCTGGTGGCTTTCCATGACCGGCGAGGCGATGTTGAGATCGGCTTCGCCAGCGAACCGCCGGATTGCCGGCATCGACGGGAAGGACTGGAAGCCGAACTCCGAACAGAAGCGCGGGCGAACATCGCGATAGTGCTCGAAGTCGCGGCCCTCGTGCCAGACGCTCCAGAAATGCATGTCGCCGGCGCTGTCGTCGTGCCAGGCGTTGCCGAACGACATCGGCCCCGGCGACGGGCTCGACGGCCACCACAGGGCCGTCGCATCGGCGTTGCGCAGCGCTTCCTCCAGGGTCCGGTTCAGGCGGTCGTAGGCCACGAGATAGCGGTCGCGGTTGGCGCGCGATTCGGGAAACCAGGTCAGCGCGCCGATCAGCTCGTTGTCGCCGCACCACAACGCCAGGCAGGCATGGTGGCCGATGCGGCGCACCTGATGGTCGGCTTCGCGCCGTACCGCGGCGAGGAAGTCCGGGTCGGCCGGATAGAGATTGCAGGAAAACATGAAATCCTGCCAGACCAGCAGGCCGAGCTCGTCGCACAGGTCGTAGAACCAGTCCTGCTCGTAAAAGCCGCCGCCCCAGACCCGGATCATGTTCATGTTGGCCTCGACCGCCGCCGTCAGCAGCCGCCTTGTCAGCGCGGGTGTTGCCCGCGACGGCAGTGCGTCGGCGGGGATCCAGTTGGCGCCGCGGCAGAACAGCTCCCGCCCGTTGACCCGGAAGGCAAAGCGGGCGCCGGTGGCATCGGCGTCGGTGAGAAGCTCGATGCGGCGCAGGCCGATCCGGCGCGTCACGGTCTCGCCATCGAGCGTCACGACGAGGTCGTGCAGGATCTGCGGACCGAGGCCGGCCGGATGCCACAATTCAGGCGCGTCGACGCGAAATTGTTCGCAAACCCGCTGCCGGCCAGGCACCAGCGC
>JBATNB010000333.1:0-10274 GCA_049290135.1 Rhizobiaceae bacterium | reverse complement strand
GGAAGAGGCCGCGAGCGGGGCGACGGTCATTGCGCAGATGCAAGATGGCCGCAGGCTTTCCGTCAAGCTGCCGGCCTATGTCGAGGATGGCCAGGTCATTCGACTGAAGGGGCAGGGCAAGCGCTCGGCCCTCGGCGCGGGCGACGCCATGGTAACGGTGAAGTTCGCCCGGCATGCGGATTTCGAGGTGAAGGGACGCGACCTCCACGTCGATGTAGCCGTCCCGCTCGCCGATGCGGTGCTTGGCGGCAAGATCGCAGTCAGGACCCTGACCGGCCGCGTCGCCCTGGCCGTGCCGCGCTGGTCGAGTTCGGATCGCGTGCTCCGGCTGAAGGGACGCGGGCTGCCGGTCAGGACCGGCGGCCATGGCGACCTTTACGCCCATGTGCGCATCATGCTTCCCGAGGCCGATGACGATCTCGAGGCGCTCATGAAGCGCCGCGCCGCCGCGCGAGCCGATTGATCGGCCAATCTTGATGCGCTCCGGCCGCTATGCGATACGCACGGCGGTCGGCGGAAGTAGCCGTCGTTCAAACGGAGCGCGGACATGACGGTTTCGAACGGTCTGATGGCAGGAAAGAGGGGCCTCATCATGGGCCTTGCCAACAATCGCTCGATCGCCTGGGGCATTGCCAAATCGCTGCGCGCCCACGGCGCGGAGCTGGCGTTGACCTGGCAGGGCGATGCGCTGCGCAAGCGCGTCGAGCCGCTGGCCGCCGAACTCGACGCCTGGGCGATCGGACATTGCGACGTGTCGGATCCGCAGACCATCGCCGCGACTTTCGCCGCGATCGGCGAGCGCTGGGGCAAGCTCGACTATCTCGTCCATGCCATCGGTTTTTCCAACAAGGATGAACTGGTCGGACGCTACGTCGAGACCAGCCGCGACAATTTCCTCATGACCATGGACATCTCGGTCTATTCCTTCACCGCGCTGGCCAAGGCCGCCGAACCGCTGATGCAGGATGGCGGCGCACTGCTGACGCTGACCTACTACGGCGCCGAGAAGGTGATGCCGCACTACAACGTCATGGGCGTGGCGAAGGCGGCGCTGGAGGCGAGCGTGCGTTATCTGGCCGTCGATCTCGGCGGCAGCGGCATTCGCGTGAACGCCATTTCGGCCGGTCCGATCAAGACGCTGGCCGCCTCCGGGATCGGCGATTTCCGCTACATCCTCAAATGGAACGAACTCAATTCGCCGCTGAAGCGCACCACGACGATCGAGGAAGTGGGCGATACCGCGATGTTCCTGTTGTCCGATCTCGGGCGCGGCACGACCGGCGAGGTCCTCCATGTCGATTCCGGCTATCATGTCGTCGGCATGAAGGCCGTCGATGCGCCCGACATCGCCACGGTGATCGCTTCCGGCAAGGACTGAGCGGTGCGGCGACGCGGCGGGTTTGCCGCGCCATTGCGGAATCGCTAATCTACGATTCCCGTCCCGATCACCGTCGAATGTCCGCCATGCCCCCGCAGCCGCCGCTCTATGTCATCCGCCACGGCCAGACGGACTGGAATGCGGAATTCCGCCTGCAAGGCCAGGCCGACGTGCCGATCAACGCGCTCGGCCGGGACCAGGCGTTCGGCAACGGGCGCAGGCTGGCGCGGCTGATCGGGCAGGCCGAGGCATTCCGTTTCATCGCCTCGCCGATGGGGCGCACTCGCGAAACCATGGAAATCGTGCGCGGCGCCATGGGCCTCGATCCGGACGATTACGTCACCGATGCGCGCCTCGTCGAAGTGCATTTCGGCGACTGGCAGGGCCGCACCTTCGCCGAAATCGACAGGGACACGCCCGGCGCGATCGCCGAGCGGGATCGCGACAAGTGGAATTTCGTTCCGCCCGGCGCGGCTGCCGAGAGCTACGCCATGCTGATGGCGCGCGTGCTGCCGGTGTTCGAGGAATTGCACGGCCCGACCGTTGTCGTGGCGCATGGCGGCATCATTCGCTCGCTGTTTCGCCGCAACGGCCTGTCGGAATACAAGGCCGCCACGCTCACCATTCCGCAGGACCGGCTGCTGCGCGTGTCCGGCGATCGGCTGGAGTGGCTTTGAGCTTACTGCTCGGCCGCTTCCATGTCGGTGATGAGGTTCTCGCCATCCACCGTGTCGAACGCGATCAGGACGGTCATGCCGACCTTGATGGCGTCGATGTCGAACTCGCCGGGCAGCTTGTAGGCCTTGCCATTGTCGAGCGTGATGACCTGGCTGTCGGGATCGATCTTCTTGATCGCACCTTCCGCCTCGCCGGCCAGCACGGCGTCGGTCATGGTGATGATGGTGATGAGGGCGGCAAGGAAATGGCGCATGGGGCTCCCGATCGGGTTCATTTTGTCCGGTACCGGCGCGCACGCCGGCTCTCGTCTCTCCACTCCAACAGGAACATTGAGAATGTGTCAAAATTCGCTCGTCACCGCGGCGTTTGACCGGCGCGGAGAAGGCCAATAGAAGGCTTCAGCCTGGTTCCGGCGGATTTCATGTCGCACAACACGTTTGGCCACCTTTTTCGCGTCACCACCTTTGGCGAGAGCCACGGGCCGGCGCTCGGCTGCGTTGTCGACGGTTGTCCGCCCGGCATCCGCTTCCGTCCCGCCGACATCCAGCGCGACCTTGATCGCCGGCGGCCGGGACAATCGCGCTTCGTCACCCAGCGTCGGGAAGCCGACGAGGTGCGCATCCTGTCCGGGGTCATCGAGGACGGCGAAACATTGCTGACGACCGGGACGCCGGTCGCCATGCTGATCGACAACACCGACCAGCGGTCGAAGGATTATGGCGAGATCGCTCGCCAGTACCGACCCGGCCATGCCGACTACGCCTACGAGGCCAAGTACGGCCTGCGCGACCATCGCGGCGGCGGCCGTTCGTCGGCGCGCGAAACCGCCGCCCGTGTCGCCGCCGGCGCGCTCGCCCGCCTCGTCGTGCCCGGTCTGACGGTGCGGGGCGCCCTGGTGTCGATGGGAACGAAGGACATCGATCGGGCCAACTGGGACTGGGCCTTCGTCGATGATTTGGACAATCCGTTCTTCACGCCGGACCGCGCGTCGGTCCCGGTCTTCGCGGCCTATCTGGACGAGGTCCGCAAGGCCGGTTCCTCGGTTGGCGCCGTGGTCGAGATCGTGGCCGAGGGCGTGCCCGCGGGACTGGGCGCGCCGGTCTACGGCAAGCTCGACCAGGACATCGCCGGCCATCTCATGTCGATCAACGCGGTCAAGGGCGTCGAGATCGGCGAGGGGTTCAACGCCGCCCGCCTGACCGGAGAGGCCAACGCCGACGAGATGCGCGCCGGCGAAGCCGGCGAACCGCTGTTCCTGTCCAACCGCGCCGGCGGCATCCTCGGCGGCATTTCCACCGGCCAGCCGGTCGTCGCCCGTTTCGCCGTCAAGCCGACCTCATCGATCCTCACGCCGCGCCGTTCGATCGACAGCGCCGGCAACGAGGTCGAGGTGGTCACCAGGGGGCGGCACGATCCCTGCGTCGGCATCCGCGCGGTGCCGGTCGGAGAGGCGATGGTGGCCTGTGCCATCGCCGACCATTATCTGCGGCATCGCGGCCAGACCGGCCGCTCCTGAACGGAATCCCGATGGCATACGAACAGAAGAAAGTGGTGGAGGCGATACGCGCCTTCGAACGCGGCGAGATCGTTGTCGTCATGGACGATGACGGCCGCGAGAACGAGGGCGACCTGATCGTCGCCGCCGTCCATTGCACGCCGGAGAAGATGGCCTTCATCGTGCGCCACACTTCCGGCATCGTCTGCACGCCGATGCCGCGCGACGAGGCGCGCCGGCTCAATCTGGCGCCGATGGTCGTGGAGAACGAAAGCGCCCACACGACCGCATTCACGGTTTCGGTCGACTACCGGCACGGCACCACGACCGGCATTTCCGCCGACGACCGCACCGCGACGGTGCGCAATCTCGCCAATCCGAACGCCGGACCGTCCGATTTCGTCCGTCCTGGCCATGTCTTTCCGCTCGTGGCGCGCGAGGGCGGCGTGCTCATGCGCTCCGGCCACACCGAGGCCGCCGTCGACCTGTGCAAGCTTGCCGGCCTGCCGCCGGTCGGCGTGATCTGCGAACTCGTCAACGACGATGGAACGGTGATGCGCGGGCCGCAGGTCCGCGATTTCGCCGAGCGCCACAAGCTGACCCAGGTCACCGTCGCCGATCTGATCGCCCACCGACAGCGCAAGGAAACCGTGGTGGAGCGCCTGTCGACCGAGTCGGTCGAGACCCTTGCCGGGACGGCTACCGCCCATGTCTACAAGCTGGTCTGGGAACCGATGCACCATCTGGCGCTGGTTTTCGGCGACATCCGCGACGGCGAGGACGTGCTGGTGCGGTTCCATTCCGAAAACGTCGTCGCCGACGTGTTCGGCGCCAGGCCCGGCGCGGCGGATGCCGTGCGCCGGATCGGCGAGCGCGGACGCGGCGTCATCATCTACCTGCGCGAGGGATCTGTCGGCGTCGGTCATCACGAGCGCGGCCGGCCGGGAAGCGGCGAGGACCATGCCGAGGCCCGAACCCGCGAGAACGAGTGGCGCGAGATCGGTCTCGGCGCGCAGATCCTGAAAGACCTCGGCGTCAATTCGATTCGCCTTCTCGCCACGCGCGAACGCCATTACGTTGGTCTGGACGGATTCGGCATCGAGTTGCGCGCCACCGAGATCATCGAGGGATGAGCCGGCCCGCGTGAACCCGGACGCCATCCGCCGCGACACAGCGCGGCGGTCACGGGCAGGAGGACGCGCATGCTCTGGGATTTCTCCATCGGTCGAACATTCGCCATCATGGCGCGGACCTGGCCGTACCTTGCCCTGCGCATGGCGATCTATTTCGCCATCACCCTTGCCTACATGCTCGCCATCGGCGGCGGCGGGGCGATCGGCTACGGCGTCGGCCATATTTCCGGCGATCCCGAAGGGCCGGCCGGCTTCGCCTTCGGCGGCGGGATCGTCGGCTTCGTGCTGGTCTCCGGCATCGTCTACTGGCTACGCGAATGGATCCTCTACATGGTCAAGGCCGGCCATGTCGCCGTCATGGTCCATCTCATCGAGGGACGTGACATTCCCGGCGGCAGGGGCCAGGTCGACTATGGCCGCGCCATCGTCACCGAGCGGTTCACCGAAGCCAACGTGCTGTTCGCGCTCGACCAGCTGGTCAAGGGCGCGCTGCGCGCCATCACCGGGCTGATCGGCGGCATCGCCGCGTTCATCCCGATTCCCGGGCTCGACTCGCTCGTCCGATTTGTCAACGCGATCATCAGGATGTCGCTGACATTCGTCGACGAAATCGTGCTCGGCCTGATCGTGCGCGAGAACTCCGCCAACCCCTGGGAGACGGCGCAGCGCGGCATCGTCCTCTACGGCCAGAACGCCAAGGTGATGGTCAGGAACGCCATCTGGCTCACGGTGCTGAGCTGGATCCTCTCCCTCATCGTCTTTCTCGTCGTGATCGCGCCGGCCGGCGCCCTGCTCTATTTCGCGCCGGGACAATCGGGCGGCTGGGCCTTCGTCGCGGCGATCGTCTTTGCCTGGGCGGTGAAGGCGGCGCTCATCGAGCCCTTCGCCATTGCCGCGCTGATGGAGGTGTATTTCCGCGTTACCGAGGGCCAGACCCCCGATCCGGTGTGGTCGCGCCGTCTTTCGGAAGCCTCGCGCCAGTTCCGCGAACTGGGCGAGAAGGCGCTGGCCTGGATCAGGGGCGCGCCGCGCCCGGCCTGAACGGTTTGCCGGCGCGGAAAGGGTTTTTCCTTTTCCGGCCGGGCTGGTAATACGATCGCATGTCCACCCGCCTCTACCACCATCCGGTCTTTCTCGAGCACGTCGCGACCCCCGGGCATCCGGAACGGCCGGACCGGCTGCGCGTGATCGATCGCGTGCTGGAGGACGAGCGCTTTGCCTACCTTGACCGGCGCATGGCGCCGAAGGGCGAAGCAAAGTCGATCCTCGCCGTCCATCCGGACCATCACCTGGAAAACATCCTGTCCTCCATCCCGATGGAGGGAATCGAGCGCATCGACGCCGATACCGCGGTCGGCCCGAAGAGCTACGAGGCGGCGATCCACGCCGTCGGCGCAGCCACGTCGGCCGTCGCCGACGTGTTCGAGGGCAACGCCGCCAACGTGTTTGTCGTCGCCCGGCCTCCCGGACACCATGCCGAGCGCGAGCGCGCCATGGGCTTCTGCCTGTTCAACACCGCCGCCATCGCCGCGCGCCATGCGCAGTCGGTCTTCGGCGCCGAGCGCGTCGCCATCATCGACTGGGACGTGCACCACGGCAACGGCACCCAGGACATCTTCTGGTCCGATCCGAGCGTGCTCTACTGTTCCACCCACCAGATGCCGCTTTACCCCGGCACAGGCGAGAAGAACGAAACCGGCGCCGGCAACATCGTCAACGCGCCACTGAGCGCCGGGGACGGTTCGGCGCAGTTCAAGGACGCCTTCGAGACGCGCATCCTGCCGGCGGTCGATGCGTTCCAGCCGGACCTGATTGTCATTTCCGCCGGGTTCGACGCGCATTTCCGTGACCCGCTCGCCGAAATCAATCTGGTGGAGGGGGATTTCGACTGGGCCACCGGCCGCCTCATGGACCTTGCCGGCAAGCATGCCGGCAACAGGCTGGTCTCGATCCTGGAAGGCGGCTACGACCTGCAGGGACTGGCCTGGTCGGTGGCCGCCCACGTGGCGCGCCTGATGAGAGGATGAGTGATGGCTGAAGACAGGGATGCGCTGGCCGGGATCAGCTTCGAGCAGGCGCTGGCCGAACTGGAACGGATCGTCGATGACCTGGAGCGGGGCGAAGTGCCGCTCGACAAGTCCATCGCCATCTACGAGCGCGGCGAGGCGCTGAAGCGCCATTGCGAGATGCTGTTGAAGCAGGCCGAGGACAAGGTCGAGAAGATCCGGCTGTCGCGGGAAGGCAAGCCCGCCGGCGTCGAACCGCTCGATCCGCAATGAAGCGCCCGCGGGTACCGGCATTGAAACCGGCGTCGCAGGTCGCCAACTGAAGGCACGGAAAGAAAACGAACCGGACATGTCAGCGCCAGGACCCCATACCCCGCTTCTCGACACGGTCGTCTGGCCCTCGGACCTGCGCCGCCTGGCCGAATCCGACCTGCCGCAGCTGGCCACCGAGGTGCGCGCCGAGATGATCGACGCCGTCTCGCAGACCGGCGGCCATCTTGGAGCCGGGCTCGGCGTCGTCGAACTGACCGTCGCGCTGCACTATGTCTTCAACACGCCCGAGGACCGCCTGATCTGGGATGTCGGCCACCAGGCCTATCCGCACAAGACCCTGACCGGGCGTCGCGACCGGCTGCGCACCCTGCGCCAGGAGGGCGGCCTGTCCGGCTTCACCAAGCGCGACGAGAGCATCTACGACCCGTTCGGAGCGGCCCATTCGTCCACCTCCATCTCCGCCGGTCTCGGCATGGCGGTGGCGCGCGACATGGACGGGCGCACCAACAATGTCATCGCCGTCATCGGCGACGGTTCCATGTCGGCGGGCATGGCGTTCGAGGCGATGAACAATGCCGGCGCCATGGATGCGCGCCTGGTCGTCATCCTCAACGACAACGACATGTCGATCGCAAAGCCGTCCGGGGCGCTGTCGGCCTATCTGGCGCGGCTGGCCTCCGGCCGGACCTATCAGGGGTTCCGCGATTTCGGCAAGCGCATGACCTCCTACCTCGGCAAGTCGGTCGATCGCGCCATCACCCGCGCCGTCGAGCATGCCCGCGGCTTCGTTACCGGCGGCACGCTGTTCGAGGAACTCGGCTTCTATCACATCGGCCCCATCGACGGGCACAATCTGGAGCACCTGGTGCCGGTGCTGAAGAATGTCCGCGACCATTGCCGTGGACCCGTGCTCGTCCATGTCGTGACCCAGAAGGGCAAGGGCTACGCGCCCGCCGAGGCCGCCGACGACAAGTATCACGGCGTCTCCCGGTTCGATGTCATCACCGGCGCGCAGGCTTCGCCGCCGGCCAATGCGCCATCCTACACCAGCGTCTTTGCCTCCGCGATGGTGGAGGAGGCGCGCCACGACGACCGGATTGTCGCCGTCACCGCCGCCATGCCGACGGGCACCGGCCTCGACCTGTTCGGCGAAGTGTTCCCCAAGCGCCTGTTCGATGTCGGCATCGCCGAGCAGCATGCCGTCACCTTTGCCGCCGGGCTTGCGACCGAAGGCTTCAAGCCGTTCGCCGCGATCTACTCCACCTTCCTGCAGCGCGCCTATGACCAGGTCGTGCACGACGTGGCGATCCAGCGCCTGCCGGTGCGGTTCCCGATCGACCGGGCAGGCTTCGTGGGCGCCGACGGCCCGACCCATTGCGGCGCTTTCGACACCACATTCCTGGCCTCGCTGCCCGGTTTCGTCGTCATGGCGGCGGCCGACGAAGCCGAACTCAAGCACATGGTGCGCACCGCCGCGGACTATGACGGCGGACCGATCTCGTTCCGATATCCGCGCGGCAACGGCGTCGGCGTCGATTTGCCGGCCCGTGGCGAGCCGCTGGAGATCGGGCGCGGCCGTGTCGTCAGGGAAGGCGCCAAGATCGCGCTGCTGTCGTTCGGCACCCGCCTTGCCGACTGCCTCGCCGCGGCGGAGGAACTGGAGGCCTCGGGGCTTTCGACCACCGTGGCCGACGCCCGTTTCGCCAAGCCGCTGGACACCGACCTGGTCACGCGGCTTGCCCGCAACCACGAAGTGCTCGTCACTGTCGAGGAAGGCGCGATCGGCGGGTTCGCCGCCCAGGTGCTGCACCATCTGGCCCTGTCCGGCCTCATGGATACCGGCCTCAAGGTGCGGCCGCTGGTGCTGCCGGATCGTTTCGTCGACCATGCCAAGCCCGAGAAGATGTACGCCGACGCCGGACTGGATCATCGCGGCATCGTCCGCACGGTGCGCATGGCGCTTGGCGACCCGCGGATCGGGGCGTTGCGTGCCTGAATTAACCTTATGTTTCCCAAGGGAATTTGCCCGGCGTTCACCGCGTTCGTCAGGCGTTTCGCAAGGCATTGCTGATAGAACCGCTCCCGACTGGGAGAACGGAAATGACGTGGTTGCGCGCGGCGATGATCGCGGCCCTTTGCGCCGGTCCGGCCTATTCGGCCGGACATGATCGCCAATTGGAACAGTGGATCAAGGACCATGTGGCATCGCGGATCGGCGATATCCGCGGGTCCATCGACCTTGCCGCCATCCCGGTCAACGCCGACAACGACAATGCGCCGCCGGCGCCACGGCGAGCGGCGGATTCGATCACCACGGGATCGTTGCGCGCCAACTGACCGCTTGCGCCGGCCGGTCGGCTCGGGCAATGCGGGATCGTGAACGCTCAGATCCGCCAGCAACGCATGCGGCTTGACCACGCACTCGTCGAGCGCGGCCTGTCTGCCACCAGATCGCGCGCCCGCGACGCCATCCTGCGCGGAACCGTCGCCGTCAACGGGAGCATCGCCGCCAGGCCGGGCGACCCGGTGTCGGCGGGAGACCGGATCGCGGTCGACGATCCGGCCGCGTCCTGGGTCTCGCGCGCCGCGCTGAAACTCGTCCACGGTCTTGATCATTTCGGCTTCGATCCCGCCGGGCGCCTGGCGCTGGACATCGGCGCCTCGACCGGGGGCTTCACCCAGGTGTTGCTCGAACGCGGCGCACGGCACGTTTTCGCCGTCGATGTCGGGCACGGACAGATCGCGCCGGCCATCGGCGGCGATCCGCGCGTCACCCTGCTTGAAGGGCTGAATGCGCGGGACCTGGCCGCCATGCATCTTGGCGACGTCCGTCCCGAAGCAATGGTCAGCGATGTCTCGTTCATTTCGTTGCGCCTCGCCCTGCCGCCGGCGCTTGACCTCGCCGCGCCAGGCGCTTTCGGGCTGTTTCTGGTGAAACCGCAATTCGAGGCGGGCCGTTCGGCGGTCGGCAAGCGCGGCATCGTGCCGAAGGCGGTCGCACTTCAGACCGCCTGGGAGGTGGCGGACTGGCTTGCAACCGTTGAAGGCTGGCGGGTCCTCGGCCTCACCGCGTCGCCGATCGAGGGCGGCGATGGCAATGCCGAATTCCTTCTCGGTGCGGAGAAATGCCTGTGACGCGCCTGGTCATCGAGCGGTTGGGATCGAACGGCGAGGGCATGGCCATGGGCGAAAACGGCCCGGTCCACGTGCCGTTCGCGCTGCCCGGCGAGGTGGTCAACGCGGCCGTCATCGGCAAGCGCGCCGACGTCGTATCGCTGTTGCAGGCCTCACCCGACCGCGTCGCGCCGGCG
>JBATNB010000332.1:0-8627 GCA_049290135.1 Rhizobiaceae bacterium | reverse complement strand
CGACGAGCGGCGCGCCGCGCACCAGGTCGCGGAACACGATGGTCTCCCTGTCGAGGATGGCCGGCAGGCAGAGCCGCGCGCCCTGCCCCGCCAGCGCCGCCATCAGCGGGCGGAGATCGATCTCGGTGCGGATCGGCAGGAAGGCGGAGACGACCGCGCCGGACAAGGAACCGAGCAGCCCGGCACGGTCGGCGAGCGCCATGGCCGCCTCGACCCGGTAGGCCGCCTCCAGCCGGTCGCGGCGGGCAAGCGCCTCGCGACGGAGCTGCTTCTTTGTCTCGGCGGGCGACGGATGCGGCGACAGTGTCGTGAATTCCTGCGCGGGACGCCGGATCGCCGGCGAGCGGGGAATCCGAAAACTGTCCCCGAAATGGTGCGATCCACGACAACCGATGGAATGATCGATCCCGGGAACCTACTGTGTAGGTGGGCGCCGTGTGCCCGGGCCCACGGGCCCGAACAGGGACAGCTCCCTGTGAGATCGATAAGGCCCCGGGAATACAGTTATCCTGTCGCGAGGCGCAGACCGCAGCATCAATATAGGATGGTTCGCGGCCGGGCGGTAGCGAAATCCCATCGTCATGGTCAGTTGCCTGCCGCCGCGGGTTTGCTATCGTTCCGGCGTGAACCGCGAGGACCCGCGACCATGGCTGCAAAGCTCCTTTCCGGTGGCAACCCGCAGGTCGCCAAGGGCGATGGCGACGGGCCGGTGCAGGCCTACATCGCCGCCATGCCGGGCGAAAAGCGCGCCATCGGCGAGCGGCTGGACGCGCTCGTGACGGCGGCGATCCCCGATGTGGTCAAGGCGGTCAAATGGAATTCGCCCTTCTACGGCGTCAGGGGACAGGGCTGGTTCCTGTCGTTCCACTGCTATGACCGCTACGTGAAGGTCGGCTTCTTCAACGGCGCGCTTCTGGTGCCGCCGCCGCCGGTCGCCTCGACGCAGAAGGACGTGCGCTACCTGCATGTCGCCGACGCCGCCGCGCTCGACGCGGTGCCGTTTGCCGACTGGATCGTTCAGGCCGGCCGGCTGCCGGGGTGGAGCGGGACATGAACGCGGACCGCCCGGCATGAGCCAGGAGCCTGCTTCCGCCCTCATCGATGCCCGCATCGCCGAACTCGGCGACTGGCGCGGCGAAACGCTGGCTAAGGTCAGGGCGCTGATTCGCGCCGCGATCCCCGGCGTGGTCGAGACCTGGAAATGGCGCGGCGTGCCGGTCTGGGAAAAGGACGGCATCCTGTGCACCGGCGAGACCTACAGGGCCGTCGTCAAGCTGACGTTTGCCCGCGGCGCGGCGTTGCCCGATCCGGCCGGGCTGTTCAACGCGAGCCTCGAGGGCAATGCGCGGCGCGCCATCGACATCGGCGACGGCGAATTTCCCGACGAGGCGGCGTTCACGGCGCTGGTCAGGGCAGCGGCGGCGCTGAACGCCGCCATGACCGCCAGGCGCTGAGGCGCCGCGAATCGCGCCCTTGCCGGACACTGCCCTATTGCCCTGTGGCCGCGCCACGCTCATATCGTTGCCTCGAACGAGGACCTCCCGCATGCATTTCCACGGCACCGACGCCTATGTCGCCGACAAGGACCTTCTGGTCGCCGTCAACGCCGCGATCCGGCTGGAGCGGCCGCTGCTGGTCAAGGGCGAACCCGGCACCGGCAAGACCGAACTCGCCCGCCAGGTGGCGACCGCGCTCGGCCTGCCGCTCATCGAATGGCACGTGAAGTCGACGACCCGCGCCCAGCAGGGGCTCTACGAATATGACGCCGTGTCGCGCCTGCGCGACAGCCAGCTCGGCGACGAGCGCTTCGAGGACATCGCCAACTACATCAAGCGCGGCAAATTGTGGGAGGCGTTTTCCGCCGACGGCAAGGTGGTGCTGCTCATCGACGAGATCGACAAGGCCGACATCGAGTTCCCCAACGACCTGCTGCAGGAGCTCGATCGCATGGAGTTCTTCGTCTACGAGACCGGCGAGACCGTGCGGGCGCGCCACCGCCCGATCGTCATCATCACGTCGAACAACGAGAAGGAGCTGCCGGACGCGTTCCTGCGCCGCTGCTTCTTCCACTATATCCGCTTCCCCGACACCGAGACGCTGCAGCGGATCGTCGACGTGCACTTCCCCGGCATCCGGCCGGATCTGGTGCGCGCCGCGCTCGCCGCATTCTTCGAGGTGCGCGAGGTGCCGGGCGTGAAGAAGAAGCCCTCGACCTCCGAGGCGCTCGACTGGATCCGCCTGCTGGTGGCCGACGAGATCGACCCGGCCGACCTGCGCGCCGACGCAAGGACCATCCTGCCGCGCCTGCATGGCGCGCTGCTGAAAAACGAGCAGGACGTGCACCTGTTCGAAAAGCTCGCCTTCATGGCGCGCCGGCAGAGCTAGGGTCGGGACCCCGGGGTCAGGCGAGCGCCTGCGCCTCGCGGAACGTCACCATGCGCCCGGACTTCTCGTCCCACAGCGCCAGCCGCACGCATTTCAGGCTGTCGAGGAAGGTCAGCCGGCCGACTGACCGCAACTCGGGGAAATCCCGCAGCGCGTCCGGCAGGCGGAAAAAGGGAATGCGGCTTGCCAGGTGATGCACGTGGTGGATGCCGATATTGCCCGTCAGCCACATCAGCGGCTTCGGCAGATCGTAGAAGGACGAGCCGTGCAGGGCCGCTTCCGCCCGCTCCCAACCCTTGGCGTGCGCCCAGAAGGTCGGGTTGAACTGGTGTTGCACGTAGAAGAACCAGACGCCGATCGTGGCGCCGAGGATGGTGAGCGGCAGGTGGATGAGAACGAGCGTCTGCCAGCCGAACACCAGCACCAGCGCCACGGCCAGCACGGCGATGCCCGCGTTGGTCGACATCGTCGAGACCCAGGGTGCCGCGCCGCCGCGAAAGGCGCCGACCGGCAGCCGGTGTTGCAGCACGAACAGGTAGACCGGGCCGATGACGAACAGCACCAGCGGGTGGCGATAGACGCGGTAGGCCAGGCGGCCGAGCCAACCGCGCATCCGGTATTCCTCCACCGTCAGCGTGTCGACATCGCCGATGCCGCGCTTGTCGAGATTGCCCGACGAGGCATGGTGGAGGGCATGGTTGTGCTTCCACCAGTCATAGGGGGTGAGCGTCAGCACGCCGAGCGCCCGGCCGACCCAGTCATTGGCGGCGCGCGAGGAAAACAGCGCCGCGTGGCCGCAATCGTGCTGCAGGATGAACAGGCGCACCAGGAAGAACGACGCCGGCAGGAGCGCCAGCGCCACCAGCCAGTAGCTCACCAGCGACAGGCCCCACATGGCCAGCCACAGCGCGGCGAAAACGGCGAGCGTCAGCACCAGTTCGAATGCGCCGCGGCGGTTGTCCGGGTGGGCATATCGGGCCAGCTTCTTGATCCAGATGCGCGATTCTTCGGCCATGGCCCCTCCTGATGCGTCCCTCCGGAGTGGCGGCGCTGAAACCCGTGACATACGGTCGGATGAGATTGTCCATAGCGCGATGCCGCAAGCACCGGCAATTGGTTTTTTTCCCCTTGCCGCATGTGACGCCGGTCACGGACAGCGGCCCCGGACATGCTAGGATGATGTCAGGTGCGGCGTGTTCCCGCATCGGACGTGTTCGCGGGAGCCGCACCCGGAAGGGAGGCGAACATGAACGCCGGAATGAAACGATGGCTCCTCACCGCGGCGGCGATCGTCGCATTCGCCCTTGCCGGCGCAGTTCCGGCCGCGGCGGACGGACCGGACCAGTGCATCCGCGTGGCCGCCGCGTCATGCCCGTCCGGCTATCCGGTCGATTGCGGCGACTGGTGCTGCGAGAGCGGCTATTCGTGCTGCGGCTCGTCGATCCAGTGCTGCCGCAATTGCGTCGGCTGGCCGGGGTCGACACCGCGCTACCTGTGCTGCGGATCGAACCAGTTCGGCTGCGTCGATTCCGCCGACAACATCTGGTGCTGCGACAATGGCAAGGCCTGCGGCGCCTACGGCCAGTGCGAATGACGGTCTGGCGGCCCGCGCAGGGACCCGGCGCCGGTGACGCCACTCTGGCCAGGCGGTCGGCGGCCTGACACACTCGCCCCGCCATGCGGGGGACGATGATGAGCGCATTGCAGACGCGATCCTGGGTTCCGGCGCACTGCGAGACACGGGTCGGCGAAATCGCCGCCGCCACGGCCGGGGCTGCCAGCGATGCCGTCGCCGCGCGGCTTGATGCGCTGGTGGCGCGGAACATCGACAACCACGAGCGCGACTGCTTCAACCTCAACCCGGCCACCAACGTCATGAACCCGAAGGCGGAGGCGATGCTTTCCTCCGGCATCGGCACCCGCCCGTCGCTCGGCGATCCCGGCGACAAGTACGAGACGGGGCTTGAGGCGATCGAGGAGATTGAGGTCATTGCCGCCGATCTCGCTGCGGAAGTCGGCGAATGGCGGCGGACATTCAACCGCCTGCGCTTCATGCGGGCGTGACGGGCCGGACCGTCCGCGTTGACCGTCGCATGCGTTTCGCGCTATGCATTTGCCCGTGGTGATTTGGCCGGCCGGCTTGCAGCCACGTTAAAGAAATCGCTAAAGGGCCGATGGGGCAGGACCCCGTGCGGACCGGTCGCGATTTCGCTGCCGGTCCTTTTTGTTCTGGGGTGATCCCGATGCCGATCCGCATTCCCGACCAGTTGCCTGCCCGCGAAGTGCTGGTGCGCGAGGGCGTCTCGGTGATGGACGAGGGCTCGGCGCGACGCCAGGACATCCGTCCCCTGCACATCGGGCTCTTGAACCTGATGCCGAACAAGATCCGCACCGAGACCCAGTTCGCCCGCCTGCTCGGCGCCACGCCGCTGCAGATCGAGCTGTCGCTGGTCAGGATCGGCGGCCACAAGGCCAGGAACACCGCCGAGGACCACCTCATCGCCTTCTACGAGACCTGGGAGGAAGTGGCCGACCGCAAGTTCGACGGCTTCATCGTCACCGGCGCCCCGATCGAGCTCCTGCCGTACGAGGATGTGAGCTACTGGGACGAACTGACGCGCATCTTCGACTGGACCACGACCAACGTGCACTCCTCCTTCTTCATCTGCTGGGGCGCGATGGCGGCGGCCCGGCACTTCCACGGCGTGCCCAAGCATGCGCTGGAGACGAAGGCGTTCGGGGTCTATCGCCACCGCAACCTCGCCCCGGCCTCGCCGTACCTGTCCGGCTTTTCCGACGATTTCTCCGTGCCGGTATCGCGCTGGACCGAGGTGCGCAGCGCCGACATTCCGACCGGCTCCGGCCTCGACATGCTGATGGAAAGCGACCAGACCGGGCCGTGCATGCTCGCCGAGAGGACCGGCAACCGGCTCTACATGTTCAACCATGTCGAATATGATTCCACCTCGCTGAAGGAGGAATATGACCGCGACATCGCCATGGGCGTGCCGATCGCCGTGCCGCACAATTACTACCCGTACGACGACCCGTCGCAAAAGCCGCTGAACCGCTGGCGCAGCCACGCACACCTTCTGTTCGGCAACTGGATCAACCAGGTCTACCAGACGACGCCGTTCGAACTGGCCGAGATCGGCGGGCGATGAGCGGCCGATCCCGGCGGGCGCGGGAGGCCGGCATCGGGCCATGGCGGACCGTGTCCATGCTTGATCCTTCCGCCCAAATTGGCTATTTTAGCTAATCGCACCCGCCGGAGCCCGCCATGAAGATCATGCAAGCCACAGAGGCCAAGAACCGCTTCGGCGAACTGCTCGAAATGTCGGCGACCGAACCGGTGCTGATCCAGAAAAACGGGCGCGATATCGCCGTCGTCGTTTCCAAGGCCGAGTACGAACGCCAGACCGCGGGCCTTTCCAGGCGCGAACTGGTGAAACGGTATCATGAGGAAAGCATCGAGGCCTTCGAGCCGCTCTACGAAGCCTTGGCGAAGTAGCGCCTCCCCATGAGTACCGCGCGCGACTACCTCGACATGAAGGACGTGCTGGCCATCCACGCCCGCCAGATTGCACGGTTCGGCGGCGCACCGGGCGTGCGCGATGCCGGCCTGATCGAAGCGGCGCTGGCACGACCGCAATCGGGCTACTACGCCGACCTGGTCGAGGAAGGCGCTGCGCTCTGGGAAAGCCTGACGATGAACCCCGGCTTTGTCGACGGGAACAGGCGGGTGGGATTCGCTGCGACATACGCGTTTCTGCGTATCAATGGATTGAGGATCGTCGCCGACGCGGCCGAAGCGACCGTTTTCGTGCTCGGCCACCTCGGCGCCGGAAGCTTCGCCAAGGACAATCTCGACGCCTTCCTGCGCGTCAACACCCGGGCGGCGGGGGCCTAGGCCGATGTTCCTGCCCTTCTTCCTCGCGCTGAAAGCCGCCGGCGTCCCGGTGTCGCTGCGCGAGTACCTGACGCTGCTGGAGGGCATGGAGGCGGGGCTCGCCGCCTTCGACGTGGAGGAATTCTACTTCCTGGCGCGCGCCAGCCTGGTCAAGGACGAGCGCCACATCGACCGTTTCGACCGCGTCTTCGCCGAGGCCTTCCGCGGCGTCGAGGCCGTTGGCGGCGGCGCGGCCGGCGAGGTGGCGGTGGCCGAGATCCCGGAGGAATGGCTGCGCAAACTCGCCGAAAAGCATCTTTCCGAGGAAGACCGCAAGCTGATCGAGGCGCTCGGCGGCTTCGACAAGCTCATGGAAACGCTGAAGAAACGACTGGAGGAGCAGCAGGGCCGCCATCAGGGCGGATCGAAATGGATCGGCACGGCCGGCACCTCGCCCTTCGGCGCCCATGGCTACAATCCGGAGGGCGTGCGCATTGGCCAGGACGCCTCACGCCACCGCCGCGCGGTCAAGGTCTGGGACCGGCGCGAGTTCCGGAATTTCGACGATTCGGTCGAGCTTGGCACCCGCAACATCAAGGTGGCGCTGAAGCGGCTGCGCCGCTGGGTGCGCGAGGGCGCGGACGAGGAACTCGACCTGCCCGGAACGATCCAGGCCACCGCCGAGCATGGCTATCTCGACGTCAGGACCCGGCCCGAGCGGCGCAATGCCGTGAAGCTCCTGATGTTTCTCGATGTCGGCGGCTCGATGGACGACCATGTCCGCGTGGTGGAGGAGCTGTTTTCGGCGGCGACCGCCGAGTTCCGCCATCTCGAATGGTTCTACTTCCACAATTGCCTGTACGAGCGCGTCTGGAAGGACAATCGCCGCCGCCACGACCGCACCATCCCGACCGCCGACCTGATCCACAAATACGGGCGGGACTGGAAGGTGCTGTTTGTCGGCGATGCGTCGATGAGCCCCTACGAGATCGCGCAGCCGGGCGGTTCGGTCGAGCACTGGAACCCGGAGGCCGGCGCGGTGTGGCTCGACCGGGTGACGCGGCAATGGCCGAACGCCGCCTGGATCAATCCCGTGCCCGAGAAGCACTGGAGCTTCACCCACTCCATCAGGCTGGTGGGCGAGCTTTTTTCCGGGCGGATGTATCCCTTGACGCTTTCGGGGCTGGAGCGCACGACGCGGGAACTGAGCCGGAAGCACTGACCGCCATCAGCTCATGCGTGCGGCGCAGGACCGCCACCGCGAAGGCGCCCACAATTCATGCTCCGGCCACGGTTTCGCCCCGGGCCTCGCCCTGAGCGCCATGGTCTCGGCGGCGGCGATGAAATCGGCGAACTGCCTGCCGGCCTTGCGCTGGTTGCACGATCGGCAGGCCGGAACGGTCACGCGCCCGCCCTGCGCCTTGGCCAGGATGTGATCGCGCGTGGCGCGCCGCGCATGCGCGGGCTCGAGCGCGGTTTCGGTCGTTTCGCCGCAATACGCGCATCGAAGCCGCCGGCCATCGCCGAACCATGCCGGATTGGTCGAGGCGTCCAGAAGCTGCGAGAGCTGGTTTGCCATGGTCTTGTCCATCGCCGGATCATGCACGCCAAAGGTGCAGGAGCGGTTAGCGCCATCCCGAGAATGCGAAAGGACATTGACCTTTCCGGGCGAAACGGCGACCTACGCCGACAGCAACCATGACCGCCTGATCGAGGCAGGATGCACTATCGGCGCGAAATCGACGGCCTCAGGGCGGTCGCGGTGATCCCCGTCATCCTGTTCCACGCCGGACTGGGACCGTTTGACGGCGGCTTTGCCGGGGTCGACGTGTTCTTCGTCATTTCCGGCTACCTGATCGCCGGCATCGTGCTCGACGACATCGACGCCGGGCGGTTCACGCTGCCGCGCTTCTACGAGCGCCGCATCCGCCGCATCGTGCCGGCGCTGTTTGTCATGATGGCAGCGCTGGTGCCGCTGTTCTGGTCGGTGATGACGCCGGCGCAGTTCCGCGAACTCGGCGCCGGCATGGCCGCGGCGGCGCTCTCGGTGGCCAACATCCTCTACTTCTACGTCGCCGGCTATTTCGACACCGCCGCCGAACTGAAGCCGCTCCTGCACACCTGGAGCCTGGCGGTCGAGGAACAATTCTACATCGTCTTCCCGCTGGCCGCCGCCTGGTTGTGGCCGCGCGGCCGGCGGACCTTCGCGATCGCCATGATCGCGGTTACCGCGCTGAGCTTCGCCGCCGCCGTCTTCTCCGCGTCGCGATGGCCCGATGCCGCGTTCTACCTGCCGCACACCCGCGCCTTCGAACTGGGCATCGGCGTGCTCGCCGCGCTGGCGATGCGCAAC
>JBATNB010000331.1:0-2007 GCA_049290135.1 Rhizobiaceae bacterium | reverse complement strand
TGCATGGTGTGGGGAACGCGCACAGCGGCGACGGTGCGCAGCACCGCTGGCTCCTCGACCTTCGGCGCGGCCGCTCCATCCTCGGCGGAGGCGCTGCCGACGGACGAGAACTCGCCGGTGGCCACCCACGCCGCCGCGGCGGCGAAAACCAGAAAGGCGGCAATCTGGTGCGGCTTGATCTGAAGCATCAATTCCTGGCGACGCCCGGCGTCGCTCCCTCGTTTGCTCGTCCCGACCACAGATAGGAAGGGCGCATCCCGGTTTGAACAGCCGGGCGGTTCAATTCGCGGCGGTGTCTACGCCTGTTTCGTGTCAGGTCAAAGCCTCAAGCGCATATTTCGTGAACGTGGCGCAAACATGCCGAGGCTGCCGGTGCCGGCGTCAGGCAAAAGCGATCTCCCCCGACAGCGGCAGGCGGCGGATGCGCTTGCCGGTGAGCGCGAAGACGGCATTGGCGAGTGCGGCGGCGGCGGGCGGGGTGCCCGGCTCCCCGGCGCCGCCCATGCGCGGCGAGTTCGACAGCAATTCCACCTCGATCGCCGGGCACTGGTTGATGCGCAGCGCATCGAAATCGTGGAAGTTCGACTGCCGGACCATGCCGTCGGCGAAGGTGATCTCCTGGCCGAGCGCCTGGCTGAGGCCGAACACGATGGCCGACATCATCTGCGCCTTGACGATGTCGGGGTCGAGCACGGTGCCGAGATCGGCGGCGCACCAGACTTTTTCGACGCGGATGCCGGCACCGGTGTCGGCGATCTCGACGATTTCGGCCACCCAGGTGCCGAAGGAGATGCAGAAGGCGATGCCGCGCGCGCGTCCGGGGCCGGGCGGCGTCGACCAGTCCGCCATCGCCGCGACCTTCTCGACCAGCTTCACGGCGACGGGATGATCGGCCATCAACCTCAGCCGCAACGCCACGGGATCGATGCCGCCCCGGGCGGCGATCTCGTCGATGAAGCACTCGTGGAAGAAGGCGTTGTAGGAGTTGCCCACCGATCGCCAGAAGCCCGTCGGGATCGTGAGATCGGCATCCGTGCCGGTCACGCGGTAGTCGGGGATGGTGTAGGGCTGGTCGAAAGCGCCTTCCGACAGCAGCCGGTCGGGGCCGGCGGGGGTGAACGAGGGGAACAGGCGGCCGAGGATGCTGCGGAGCGGCGACGGGGCGGCGATGTTCATGTCGAGGGCAACCGGCAGACCGTCGTCGCCGAGCCTTGCCCGGAACCGCCCGGCTGCGACCGGCCGGTAGACGTCGTGGGTGATGTCCTCCTCGCGCGACCAGGTCACCTTCACGGGCCGGCCGCCGGCCTCCCTGGCCAGGTGCGTGGCATAGAGCGCGGCGTCGACCTCGGCGCGCCGGCCGAAGCCGCCGCCGAGCATCGGGGTGTGCACCGCGACCGCCTCTTCCGCCAGTCCGGCGGCTTCGGCGCAGAAGCTGCGCACGAAGGTCGGCGCCTGGTTGCCGCACCAGATGTCGAGCTTGCCGTCGCGCAGCCACGCGGTGGCGTTCATCGGCTCCATCGTGGCGTGCGCCAGGTAGGGAACGGCGTATTCGGCGCTGATCACGCGGTCGGCCGGAGCATCGGCGAAGGCGCGCTCGACATCGCCATCGTCGCGCAGCGAACCGCCATCGCGGCGATCGAGTGTCTCGGCGAGCCGCCTGGCGATGGCGTCGTTATCGGCCGGGTAGGCGGCGTCCTCCCACTCGACCTCGATGGAGGCGGCCGCCCGGAAGGCGGTCCAGGTGGTGTCGGCGATGACGCCGAAGCCGTGGCCATAGGGGGTCGACAGCGGCACGACGGCGACGACGCCGGGCATCGCGCGTGCCGCGTCGAGGTTGGCGGAGCGGGCGCCGGCGCCGAAGCGCGGGCTCATGCGCACCGTGCCGTGCAGCATGTCGGGGAGGCGAGTATCGATGCCGAACACCGGCTGGCCGGTGACCTTGGGCAGGATGTCGGTGCGCCGTTGCGGCTTGCCGAGCAGTTTCCAGTCCTTCGGGTCGCGCAGCGC
>JBATNB010000330.1:0-1632 GCA_049290135.1 Rhizobiaceae bacterium | reverse complement strand
CGCCCACAGCGCCAGGAGAAATGACAGGGCGACGACGATAGCGGCGGGCACGGTCGGCCTGGCCCTTCAGATGCGGTTGCCGGCGAGCTTTTCCGAAAGTTCGGCCAGGGCGTCCTGCGCTTCCTTGTTGGCCGGATAGACGGCGAGCACCTGCTCGTAGGCCGAAAGCGCCCGCGCCTCGCGGTCTGTGGCGCGCAGGATCGCCGCCATGCCCGACAGCGCGCCGAAATGGCGCGGCTCGAGCGCCAGCGTCCGCTCGATGTCGGCGGCGGCCTTGGCATAGTCATCCATCATGAAGTGCACGGTGGCGCGCCGGTTCCAGCCTTCGGCATAGTCCGGCTGCAGCAGGACGACCTGATCGAGGAAATCCAGCGCGATGTCGAACTTGCGCGCCTCGGCCGCGTCGTTGGCCCATCCGACCATCAGGTCGATGGACGCGCTGCCGGAATTCGTCCACTTCGCCCAGATATCCCTGGCGATGCGGCCGGCGGCCGCCTCGTTGGCTTCCTTCTTCAGCTTGCCGAACAGCGCGTCGAGATCGGCGTCGGCGTGCGCCGGCGCGGCGGCAAGGCCAAGCAGCAGGATCGGAATGACAAGATGCTTCATCCGGAGGAGCCTATCCCCCGAATGTGGCAACGCCAATGAAATTTCGCGTGAAGCTCAGCCCTGGCGCGCCTTGTAGCGCGGAGCCGTCTTGTTGATGATGTAGATGCGGCCCTTGCGGCGCACCATGCGATTGTCACGGTGACGGCCCTTGAGCGCCTTGAGCGAATTCTTGATCTTCATGGTCTTGCCCGTGAGCTTTCGGCCCAGCGGGCCTGCAAACGAAAGCGCGCCGCGAGGCGCGCCGAAAAGGATGCAGGCTCTTAAGGGAAAGCCGGCGGGGATGTCAACCGCCGCGACGCCTTCTCTCACGCCCCGAGCGAGGATCGCGGGAAAAGCCGCGTGAAATGGCCCATCTTGCGGCCCGGCCGGGTTTCCACCTTGCCATAATGATGGACGACGACGTCCGCCTCCCCGGCCAGCGCGGCCAGGCGGCCGATCTCGGCGCCGATGAGATTCTCCATCACGCAGTCGCTATGCCGCCCCGGCGCGCCGAGCGGCAGGCCGGCGATGGCGCGGACATGCTGCTCGAACTGCGAGACCGCGCAGGCGGCCTCGGTCCAGTGCCCGGAATTGTGCACGCGCGGGGCGATTTCGTTGACGAGCAGGCCGCCGCCGGCAACCACGAAGAACTCCACCCCGATCACGCCGACATAATCCAGCGCCTCGAGCAGGCCGAAGGCGGCGGCGCGGGCGGCTTGCGCCGTGTCCGGCCCGATGCGCGCCGGCACAAGCGATGTCGCAAGGATACCGTCGCGGTGCACGTTCTCGGCCGGATCGTAGGCGGCAAGCGATCCATCGCGGCCTCGCGCGGCGACCACGGAGATCTCGCGTTCGAACGGCACGATCGATTCCAGCACCAGGTCGCGCCCGCCCAGCGCCGCCAGGGCGGCCGGCGCATCGGTCCTGTCGCGGATCATCGCCTGGCCCTTACCGTCATAGCCGAGCCGCCGCGTCTTCAGCAGGCCGGCGCCGCCGAACGAACGCAGCGCCGCTTCGAGTTCGCCGGGCGAGTCGATGGCCTGGAAC
>JBATNB010000329.1:0-4681 GCA_049290135.1 Rhizobiaceae bacterium | reverse complement strand
CCAGTGACCCCGTTCGGCGAACGCCTACGCGAGTTGCGGCTGGCGCGCGGCGTCACCCAGAAGCAGATGGCGGCGGCCATCGGCGTGTCGGCGGCCTATCTGTCGGCGCTCGAGCATGGGCGCCGGGGCGAGCCGACATGGCCGATGGTGCAGAAGATCATCGGCTACTTCAATATCATCTGGGACGACGCCGATGACCTGGCCCGCCTTGCCCGCGGTCAGTCGCGCGCCCGCGTGCTCGTCGACGCCACCGGACTGTCGCCGCGCGCCGTCGAGCTTGCCAACCGACTGGCCGAGCAGATCGGCGATCTCGACGAGGAGATGCTGGAACAGCTGATCTTGCGGCTCCAGGCCGCCGCGCTCAAGCGTGGAACCAGAAATAGATAATCAAAACAATTGCTTGAGATCTGAAATCTTGTCGTTTACCAGCCAGCCATAATAGTTTTCCTCCGGCAGTCTGGCCGCTTCGCCAGCCCCGGCGCGCCGCTTGTTCTCCGCCGCGAGCGCGCGGGCGCGCTCCTGCGGATTGCCGACATTGTAGAGCGTGGCGGTCAGCCCCGGATTGGCCGAAATGTCGAACTCGGCGATCGAGCGGTAGGCGTCGATGGAAGTCTTGAGCGCGGCCGCCATGTAGGCCAGCGACTTGTCGGGATCCATGATCGCCTCGTAGACGCCGCGCGCATCGCGATGATCGAGCCGCGGCAGGCCGGAGACCGACGCCGTCAGGTCCGACATCTGCAGCGCGGTCAGCGGATTGATCTGGCCGAGGCCGAAGGTCTGCCCGGCATAGAAGGGCTGGAAGAACACGGCGGAGAAGCGGTTGGCCGGAAAGGCGGTGCCGCCCACCGTCTTGCCGCGGAAATCGCGGTTCCACACGGTTTCCCGGCAGGTCCACAGCGCATAGGAGCCTTTTCGTTCCGCGCACTGGGCAAATTGCGGCCGCTTGACGAAGCTGTCGACCGATTCGCCCTCGAACGAGAAGGAGAAATCGGAGGCCAGGTACGAGGCGGCCTTGACGTAGTAGGTCTGCAGCCGGTCGTAGGCATCGACATTGTAGGTGTGCTCGCCGACGATGGCGCCGGCCATGTGCAGCGGATCGATGCCGTAGCGCGACGCCGTCGCCTTGATCTTCTTGCGCAGTGCCGCGTCGTTGGCCAGGAGCGCCAGCACCTTCTGGTACTTGGCCTCGAACGTGGTCTTGGCCTGCTGCGTCCGCTTGGCCGAGGCGCCGGGAATGGCCGGCTGTTCGGCGTAGCGGTTTCCCGGCGGCACCGCCGTCGCCGCACCCGCCGCCGTCGCCAGCATCATTGCCAGACCAAAAGCCGAAAATCGCCGAACCATGCCCGCCCATCCCGTGCCGTCGCCGCAGGCAAGCATGTTTGCCGCCGCTCGGAAACCCTGAAGCCCTGCCTTAAAGGATGAATCGGGACAAATCTGTGTTGCGCGCCAGTTCGCCGACATGCTTGCGCACATAGGCCGCGTCGATGCTGACCGCCTCGCCTCCGCGGTCGGGCGCCCCGAACGAGATGTCATCGAGCACCCGCTCCATCACCGTCTGCAGCCGGCGCGCGCCGATGTTCTCGACGCTGGCGTTGAGATCGACGGCGATCTGGGCGAGCGCGTCGGTGGCGTCGACGGTGAAGTCGAGGTCCACCCCTTCCGTCTTCATCAGCGCCACATACTGCTTGATGAGGCTTGCCTCGGTCTCGGTGAGGATGCGGCGGAAATCATCCTTGTCGAGCGGCTTGAGTTCGACGCGGATCGGCAGGCGGCCCTGCAGCTCGGGCAATAGGTCCGACGGCTTGGAGACGTGGAAGGCGCCCGAGGCGATGAACAGGATGTGGTCTGTCTTGACCGGCCCGTGCTTGGTGGCCACCGTCGTGCCTTCCACCAGCGGCAACAGGTCGCGCTGCACCCCCTCGCGTGACACGCCGGCGCCGATGCCGCCCTCGCGCGAGGCGATCTTGTCGATCTCGTCGATGAAGACGATGCCGTGGTTCTGCGTCAGTTCGAGCGCCTCGGCGACAATCTGGTCCTGCTCGATCAGCTTGTCGGATTCGTCGGCGAGCAGCACCACGTGCGAATCCTTCACCGTCATGCGCCGCGTGCGCGTGCGCGGCCCCATGGCCTTCGACAGCATGTCGCCAAGGTTGAGCACGCCGATGTTGGCGCCGGGCATGCCGGGAAGGTCGAATTGCGGTCCTGCGGTGTCGGCCACCTCGACGTCGATCTCCTTGTCGTCGAGTTCGTTGGCGCGAAGCTTGCGGCGGAACGATTCGCGCGTCGCCGGGCTGGCCGTCTTGCCGACCAGCGCATCGAGCACGCGCTCCTCGGCATTGATTTGGGCCCGAGCCGCGACCTCGCCGCGCTTGGACTCGCGCACCAGCACGATGCCGGCCTCCAGGAGGTCGCGCACGATCTGCTCGACATCGCGGCCGACATAGCCGACCTCGGTGTATTTGGTTGCCTCGACCTTGACGAACGGCGCGTTGGCCAGCCGCGCCAGCCGGCGCGAGATTTCGGTCTTGCCGACGCCGGTCGGGCCGATCATCAGGATGTTCTTCGGCATCACTTCCTCGCGCATCGGCCCGTCGAGCTGCTGGCGGCGCCAGCGGTTCCTGAGCGCGATGGCGACGGCGCGCTTGGCGTCGTTTTGGCCGATGATGTGGCGGTCGAGTTCGGTGACGATCTCGCGGGGGGAAAACTCGGTCATGTGGGGGAACTCACCGTGGAGGGGTCGAATTTCATCAGGAGACAATCGTCGGCCCTGATGCCGGGGATGGGACGGAAGCCGGCTTTTTCATAGGCGCGGATGGCGCGCGCATTGCCGGGATCGGGATCGATGACGATGGTGCGGTGCCCTTCGGCGCGAAGCCGGCGCACGAAGGCCGAAAGCGCCGCCGTGCCCAGCCCGCGCGACAGGTCGCCGCTGTCGCCGATCGAAAGATCGACCCCGACGGCATCCGCCGGCAGCTCCAGCATCCACGGCGCCAGGCTGAGCCAGGGCTCGAACAGCTGGTCGGCGACGGTCCAGGACTGGATGTAGCCTCGATCGCGGCCATCCTCGCGGAAGATGTAGGGCCGCGTCGTGTCCCGCCCCTCCACCATGTCGCGGATCTGGCCGATCTCGAACTCCGGGTCGCCCCACCATTGCTGCCAGTGCGGCTGTTCCATCCACCGGCGCAGAAGCGCCAGGTCGGCCTCGCCCACGGGTCTGAACGCGATGTCCGGCACGTCATGTCTCGTCCAGCATTTCCAGGACGATGCTGGAATTGGTGTAGACGCATATCTCGGCGGCGATGGCCATGGCGCGCCGGGCGATCGTTTCGGCGTCCATGTCGGTGTCGACGAGGGCGCGCGCCGCGGCCAGCGCGTAATTGCCGCCCGAACCGATGGCCATGACCCCATGCTCGGGCTCCAGCACGTCGCCGGTTCCGGTGATGGCCAGGCTGACATGGCGGTCGGCGACCAGCATCATGGCTTCCAGGCGACGCAGATAGCGGTCCGTGCGCCAATCCTTGGCCAGTTCCACGCAGGCGCGCGTCAGCTGGTCGGGATATTGCTCGAGCTTGGCCTCCAGCCGCTCCAGCAGCGTGAAGGCGTCGGCCGTCGCGCCGGCGAAACCGGCGATCACGTGCCCGCCCTGGCCGATGCGCCGCACCTTGCGGGCATTGCCCTTGATGATGGTCTGGCCGAGCGACACCTGACCGTCGCCGGCGATCACCACCTTGCCGCCCTTGCGCACGGTGACGATCGTCGTGGCGTGCATCGTGGGCGTTGCGCGTTCCTCGCTCATGCGGCGTCATGCTCCTGTCGAACCTGTCCGCGACGATGAGGCGGACCGGTTTTATGTATGGCGGCGGCAACGGATTGCAAACCGCGGCGCCGGCGAAACTGGATATTGGCGGTTTGTGCTGTTAAGAGGCCGTCGCCCACCGCGCGGGCAACAGGGGATGGTCATGGTTCGGCAGGCAACGATCACGCGCAAGACCAACGAGACCGACATCTCGGTCACCGTCAATCTCGATGGCGAGGGCAAGCGCCGCATCGCCACCGGCATCGGCTTCTTCGACCACATGCTGGATCAATTGTCGCGCCATTCGCTCATCGACATGGTGATCGAGGCGAAGGGCGACCTGCACATCGACGATCACCACACGGTCGAGGATGTTGGCATCGCGCTCGGCCAGGCGCTGGCAAAGGCGCTCGGCGACAAGCGCGGCATCGTGCGCTATGGCTCGCTCGACCTGGCTATGGACGAGGCGCTGACGCGCGCCGCCGTCGATGTCTCGGGCCGGCCGTTCCTGGTCTGGGCGGTCGCGTTCACCGCGCCGAAGATCGGCACGTTCGACACCGAACTGGTGCGCGAATTCTTCCAGGCGCTGACGCAGCATGCCGGCGTCACGCTGCATGTCGAGAATGTCCGCGGCGCCAACAGCCACCACATTGCCGAAAGCGCCTTCAAGGCGGTGGCGCGCGTGTTGCGCGCGGCGCTCGACATCGATCCGCGCCAGGCCGGCGCCGTGCCCTCGACCAAGGGAACGCTGTCGGGCTGACCGGCGCGGAATGTCCGTCATGCGCATCGCCATCATCGATTACGGGTCCGGCAATCTGCGCTCGGCGCAAAAGGCCTTCGAGCGCGCCGCGCGCGAGGCCGGCCTCGCCGCGGACGTCGCGCTCG